>DASVGR010000061.1:0-3487 GCA_036379395.1 Rhodanobacteraceae bacterium
CATCTGCCAGATACGGACCAATTCCAGGAAACGGGTACGGTCAATTACCCCAACGACCACGCCTATACGCGCATCACCGAGTTCAAGCACCTGACTGGCCAGCAGCACGCCGGCACATCCATCGTGCGCGAGTACCCACAAGCCGAAGGCGATCCGTACTACCCCATTCCGCGCACCGAAAACGAAATGCTGTACAAGCGCTACGCCGAACTGGCCAAACGCGAAACGGACGTGACCTTCGTCGGTCGCCTCGCTCAATACCGCTACTACAACATGGATCAGGTAGTCGGTGCCGCGCTGGTGGCGGCCAAGCGGCTGACCGGCTAATACCATGCGTATCGCCTTTCTGTGCAAACGCCGCTACATGGGTAAAGACGTCATCGACGACCGCTACGGACGGCTGTATGAAATTCCCCGCCAGTTGGCAATGCTGGGCCACGATGTGCGCGGATTTTGCTTGGCTTACCAAGGCCAGGCGGACGGCATATGGGAGCACGATGCGCTTCCCGGAAGGTTGCGTTGGCAGTCGCGTTCACTGGGACGCACACGCCTGCCGGTCCTGCTGACGTATTCGCACGAACTGCGCAAGGCTTTGCAAGCCTTTGCGCCCGACATCGTAATCGCGGCCTCCGACATCCCGCATATAGTGCTGGGCAAACGTTTGGCGAATCGCCTGGGCGTGCCATTCGTGGCCGACCTGTACGACAACTTCGAGGGTTTTGGCCAAGCCCGTATTCCAGGTATGGTGACGGCGCTGCGTCGTGCCGTGCGCCGTGCCGACCTCACCACCACCACCAGCCAGCCACTGGCCAACTACGTGCGTGACCATTACCACGTTCGCGGCCAAGTGGTGGCCATGCCAAGCACGATTGACAAGGCCGTATTCCACCAACGTGACAAGGCCGCCTGCCGCGCGGCGCTCGGCCTGCCTCAGGATGCCGTGCTGGTCGGCACCGCCGGCGGGCTGCTGGAAAGCCGCGGTATTGGTACGCTGTACACTGCTTGGCCCATCATTGCAGACCAGCACGACAATATTCATTTGGTACTTGCCGGCCCGACAGACGGCCATTGCCCGCCTCCAACCGGGATGCGCGTGCACTATCTCGGGATGCTGTCACATGCCCATGTCGCCAAGCTGTTTGGAGCCCTGGACGTCGGCGTTATTTACCTGCGTGATACACCATTCGGCCGCTTTTGCTTTCCGCAAAAGGCTTACGAAATGATGGCCTGCGGCTTGCCTTTTATTGCCACTGCCGTGGGCGTGATGCCACATCTTTTGGCAGCCCGGCGTGCCTGCCTGTATCGTGAGGATGATGTCGAAGCGCTAGTCAAAGCACTGGCAACATGTTTGGCATCGCCCAATCTGCATGCCAATGTCGTCACCGATTGGGCAAGTGTGATCGGCTTGCTGGAAAAACAGTTGATCGCACTTGACAAGCCGATATCACGGGACGATGCCTAAAACCCACCCCGCGACCCAATCACACCCCCCACCACGGCGACCAGCGCCAACGCCAGCAGCACGGCGTGCAGCGCCAGAAACTTGGCACGGCTTTTCATCAGGCCCAGTTTGCCCGGCAGCTTGAGCGGCTCGGCGATGAACAGCATCACCGTGAACAGCACCCACACCAGCAGCATCAAACCCACCCACCAGGTGTGCGTGATGAAGCCGGGCACCAGCGCGTACATCCAGAAACCGGTGATGCCGACCAGCAGCACGGCCACGCGCGCCTGATTGGCGAAGCGGTTTTCAAACGTGCGGATGCGCGTCACGCGCTCTTCGTCGGACAGTTTGTTGAACAGCGGCAACAAGGATGTGGTGACGGTGAAGACGCCGCCGATCCACCACACGACGCCCAGCACATGGATGGCCAAAAGGATGTTCAACAGCATGGCATGTTCCCGGTAGCCGGCATCAATGACGGCGGCATTGTTTGTCAATCAATCCAGCGACAAAAGGCTGGCTCCGGCGCATCTTGGTGTGCAATGGCATTGAGTCTAGCCGACGCGTTTGCCATCGGCCTGATGCACGTCAATTCCGGCACCAGCACCCGCTGGAGCGTTGTGGAGGGGCGCTTGCGCGCGATGGCCTATGTCGGTTTGTGGCAAGGCCCTTTCGCCCGCAGGCGGGCTCCTACACAGACATCGAAAGACCTCGCCATGCCAGTAGGAGCGCGCCTGCGCGTGATGGCCTGATGTTGGTTTGTGGCAAGGCCCTTTCGCCCGCGGGCGGGCTCCTACACAGACATCGAAAGATTACGCCATACCGGTAGGAGCGCGCCTGCGCGCGATGGCGTGGTGGCGGTTTGAAGCACCGCGGCGCGCAGATGGCTCGATTACGCGGTTGGCGGAGCCAGCGCGGCGCGTGTTTGCTCACCAAAGGCGGACCACGCGAAGCGTGCGGCGAAGGCTTCACAACGCGGAGCCCAGGTTTGTTCGTCGGCCAGGGTGACCGTTACGGCTTGGGCAAAAGCCGCGTAATCGCCCGTCTTGACGAGATGCCCCGATTGCCCTTCGGCCACCGCATCCACCACGCCGCCGGTGGCGAAAGCCACGGTGGGCAGCCCGTGGGCGGCGGCTTCCACCGCCACCATGCCGAAACCTTCGGGGTCGCCCGGGATCTCGCGCACCGGAAAAACATGGACATCGGCGGCGCGGTAGATGGCGCCCAGCTTGGCGTAATCGGTGATGATGCCAAGAAACTTGAGGTGATCACCCACACCCACCTCGGCCGCGGCGGCGCGAATGCTGTCCGGCGTTTGCGCCGTGGCGTGCAGGGCTTGCGCGGGGGCGTCGCCGACAACAACCAGCATCACGTCAGGACAAGTCGCCACGACTCGCGGCAAGCTGTGGGTGACAAACTCGCGCAGGCCCTTGCGTGTGGACAGGCGGCCGACGGAGAGCAGGATGCGGCACTGGTCGAGGCCGAGATGTTGGCGAATGTTGTTTGCCGCAATATCTGCGCCATGGGTCGCGGCTTCCATCGTCCCGGTCACGGGCGTTGGCGGCAAATCCACGCCCGGATGCACGATGGTGAGGCGTTCATCGGCCACGCCGACGCCGCGACACAGCCCCGCCGTGGCGTGGCTGTTGGCAATGACGACGTCCATGGCGCGGATGGCCGGCAGCCAAATCGCGCGATACACGGGATGTTGCACGGCGATATCCAGGCCATGCGCGTACACCGCACTGCGTGCGCCACAAACGCGGGCCGCCGCTCGCGCCAAAGGTGCCGTCAAACCACTGCCTGCCAACACCACGTCGGGCCGCCAGCGCCGCGCTTCCCGACGGGCGGTGTGCCAGGCGCACAACAAAAACTTCCACAGCGGCCGCAGCGGTACCTCGCGCACGCTGACGCCTGCCGGCGCCAGCGCCGCGCCGCCGGCCGGTCCGATCACGCGTACCTCGGCGGTCTTGGACAACTCGGCCGCCAAGTGCCAGTTGAGCCGTTCCATGCCGCCGACCAGGGGCGGCAGGTTGCGGGTGA
>DASVGR010000062.1:0-9466 GCA_036379395.1 Rhodanobacteraceae bacterium
GAGCGCACCTACGACGCGCTGCATCGCCTGCTGTCCATTCATTACCCGTCTGATGCCAGCGAGGACGTACATTACGCCTACGACCAGCCGGCCAGCCAAAGCGGTTGCGCCGGCTCGTACGCGATCGGTCACCTGTCGCGCATGACCGATCCGTCCGGCAATACCACGTATTGCTATGACGCACGCGGCAAGGTGGTGGCCGAGCAGCGCAACATCAGCGGCATCACCTATGCGCTGGCCTATGCCTGGACACCCGCCGAGCGTCTGGCCAGCCTCACGTATCCCAGCGGTGTGACGGTGGCCTACCAGCGCGACGCCGACGGCCAAGCCACGACCATCACCGAACAAGGTCCGCACGATGCGGCCCCGGTTACGGTGGTGAGCCACGTCGCTCGGCTGCCATTCGGCCCGGCGTCGCGCATCGCCTTCGGTGCCGACGGCAAGCTGGCGCAAACGCGGACGTACGACACCAACTACCGTGGCACGGCCGTGCAGGGGCTGGGCCTGAACCTGCGTGTTCAGCGCGATGCGATCGGCAACATCGTGGCACTGCGCACGCATCGGCATCAGTACCAGCCGGATGAGCGCTACGGCTACGACACCTTGCAACGCCTGACCGATGTCACCGGCCCGTGGGGTTTTCTGGAACAGCACTACGCCTACAACACCACCGGCGATCGCACCAGCAAGGCCACGCCTGACGATGGCCTGGTGCGTTACGACTACCAGCCAGGCAGTCATCGCCTGGCTGCCATCAATCGCGGTCTGGGCTGGTCGTGGGGCGGCTGGAACCCGTTCTGTCGCTGGAACCAGCATTATTGCCAGCGCAGTGGTGAAGTCCTGACCGACGCCAACGGCAACATCACGCAGATGCCGCACGACGGCGCCACGTTGAGCCTGGCCTACGGCGCCAACAACCGCCTGACGCAAGTAGCCACCAGCCACGGCGAAAGCGCCACGTACCTGTACAACGGCCTGGGGCAGCGCGTCGAAAGCGTCACGATGAACCCCGACCAGTCACGCGATTTCATTTACGACGGTACGCAGCTACTGGCCGAGCGCACCGCCGGCAGCGACGACGCGCGTGCCTACATCTGGTTAGGCCATACGCTGATAGCCAGCCTCGACACCACGCCAAGCGCCACCACGGTGCATTACGTGGCTACGGATTTTCTCGGCACCCCGCGCCGAGTGACGACAACCAGCGGCAACACCGTCTGGTCATGGCACTACGCCGGCAACCCGTTCGGTGAAACGCCGCCCCAAGGCAGCTACGCCTTCAACCTGCGTTTCCCCGGCCAATATCACGATGCGCTGACCGGCACCAACTACAACATCCACCGCGACTACAGCCCGGCACAAGGGCGGTATGTGGAGAGTGATCCGCTGGGGTTGGCGGCGGGGATGGATACGTATGTTTACGTTGGTAATGATCCACTGGTCCGTGTGGATCCCCAAGGTAGATTGTGGATTACCGCCATAATCGGAGCAGTCTCGGGAGGAATTGCTGGCTATGAAGCTGGAGGCTGGCAAGGTGCAATCGCAGGAGGAGCGGTGGGCGGTGTTGTTGGGTTCTTTGCTCCCCAGTTATCAGCTGCAGCAGGTACTGCTGTTGGTGGCGGAGTTGCGGGAATGTTTGCTGCTACAGGTACCACTGTAGGATTGGGTGCCTTAGCCGGCGGCGGGGCAACGGTTCTCGGAAATGGGATACATAACATGGCGAGTCCATGCAAGAAGGAGTGGGATGATGGCCTTGGGTTTGGAATGACTCTTGGGGGCATGGCTCCTTTGATGAGTGGGGAAGCCTTTGCTGCCGGCGCGGGAGAGGCTGTGATTGGAGAAACTACGTCTAACGTATTCTCAGGTATAACAGGAGTCTTTGGTGTTGCTGGGGAAGCTCTTGACCCTGGAGCGTCTCATGGGCTGATGCCCGCTGGTTCTGAAAACAATTGCGCCTGTCAGAAATGAGATATGACATGAACGACCAAACTCCATACACGTATAGATTTAGAAATAGATGGGGAGCGCCGATTGCTCTAGGTGCTCTTATCCTGCTGTTTATAGCCATGGCCGTCGTCGGGGTTTATCAAGGAGATGGGTATGGGATTGTCTTATTTTGTCTAGTGTGTGATTCTTTTTTGTTTCTTGTAGGAGGAATATTCGTTATTAGTAAGGCGGATATAGTTATTGGCTGTGAATCAATATCAAGAAAGGTATTTGGTGTAACGTTCTCGCTTGTAAGATGGGGGCATGTAAGTAAGATAAAGGTATTCCCTGTGCGAGGTCCGGGAATCAATGGTGATGTAGTTGGGTATAATATATCCTCATCGATAAAGCGTGCGTTTATGCCTGGTAGGGTAAAAATTTACTTTACAAATCAAAAGGGTGATGTGTCTTGCCTGATAAAAAGAGTCAATGAACGCATCAAGGGCCTTGATGTGAATGTTGAATGTGTATGTGGAGATAAAGTTTCCGTCTATAAGCTCATACCAGTACAGACAGACAATAAATGATGTCAAGCAATAATGGTCTTGCGGCGAACAATCCTTTATGTCGACGGTGGCTGCACGGCGACCACGTGGGATAAACTCGGTCGGCGCATGCCATTGCTATAAATAGTGGTGTCCGAATAATGGTGTCAGGGACAAATAATCGTACCTCGGCGGCGTCAGAGTAGATAATAGTACCGGGGACAAATAATCCTCGACCAGTATCGCGACGCGCTGACCGTTACCAACTACAACATCCACCGTGACTACAGCCCGGCACAAGGACGGTATGTGGAGAGTGATTCGCTGGGGTTGGCGGCAGGACCGAATACTTACGCCTATGTTGTGAATTACCCTTTAGGCTATAACGACCCGTTTGGACTCGAATGGCAAGCATCAGTTGGATTTGGTCTAAGTGGAGCGTTCGTTATTTTTGGTGGAGGTGGGAGTGTGAATATCGGAATCACCTCCAATGGGAACCTGTTCTTTCAAGTAGAAGGTCATGGTGAACTTGGCTTAGGTGGATACTTGGGCGCGGGAGTCCAAGGTGGTTTAAGCCATACGGAGTGTGACAGTACGCCTGGATGGTCTCATGACACGACAGGTATAGTTGAAGCTGATGCTGGATATGGCCCGTCGGTTGGAGGGAGTGCAACGATTGGAGGCAATGAGGTGGGTGCCTCAACAGGGTTGGGAAAGGCTGGAATTGGGGCGGGGGTTTGGGCTGGTGCTGGTGTGGATCGAGCGTACACATACACTACTCCGTCCATTTCAAAAATGTGGAATTCTTTAAAAGGGTGGCTGTAAGTGACCGCATTGAAGTCAGTAAGAGTCGGTGTTGTGATGGTAATCGTAACGTTCTCTTCGTTTGGTGTGCTGTTGCTGGCTTTGCATCTGGGATCCAAATTATTGTTTTTAGTTGGAGTTGTGGGCTGTTTTGTGGGGGTTATTATTGGTATCGTGTCAATCTTCATGACTATCTTTTTGTATTTAAAACAACCTCCGCAATAACCTGTTCTGAGAAGCGTGGTCTGGAGGTTGGCTTCGGGAAAACAGATGTTGGCCGTGAAGCACTGGTTCGATCGTGGCCCATGGAGCGAACGTACCGATGGCTGGATCGGTTACGAGATCTACCCTCAGACGTGTTGAATCAGACGCGAGCATGGACGTGAATTCGTGGGGAAACCTCAGTGCCGTGGGCAAATAATCCTTTGTGTCGACGGCAGCTACACGGCGACCACGTGGGATAAGCTCGGTCGGGTCGCACACCATCGCTACGGCAAAGCAAGCCATCTGACAGAAGCCGCATTCAAACCAATACCCGGGAGAGCAGGATGCCGAGGATTTCCTTACCGCATGGTTTTTGGATGGCGCTGTTGGCTGGCAGTGCCTTGTCGTTGGCGTCGTGCGGTTCGGGCGGCAGCCACTCGACTCATGGGGCGGCACATTCGGACAGTGAGTCGGCAGCTACCCCATCCATGGGCGCCGCGGAGAAACTGGCGGCCCACAAACTGCTCCCCGCCGGGGCCAATGCCGCGGCGCCGTTTGCCCGGGCGTGGCAGGTGCATCAATCCATCCGGGCCGGTGATTTTGCGCGGGCCGACCGTCTGGCGGCCAAGGTGGTCGCTGCCAGCAAGGTGGGGCCGTGGCATGACGCGCCGTTTGCCGCCTTTGCCCAATTCGTGGCCAGTCCGACCGACCCCGAACTGGAACCTCAGCTTGATGCCTGGGTGAAGGCGCAACCGCGCAATGTCATGCCCTTGTTGCTGCGCGGCCACTACTACTTTCGCCATGCCTGGTGGGTGCGTGGCGAGGATTACGCCGGCAATGTATCGGCGTTGCATCTGGCGGAATTTGACCGGCAGATCGCGCTGGCCAAAGCGGATTTTCATGCCGTGCTGCGCTTGCAGCCGGACAATGCCAATGCCAGCTTGATGCTGGTCTGGATGTCGCGTCAGATCAGTGACTTGACGCGGCGCAAGCGCGTGTTTGATGCCGCCATCGCCCGCCATCCGGATTACTTGCCCTTGTACCGCAAGTACCTGCTTGGCTTGCGGCCCCAATGGGGTGGTTCGATCGACGAGATGAAGCAGTTTGTGGCCCAGTACGCTGGCCACAGCAAGGCCGATTCGCCGCGCCGCATCCTGTATCTGGACTTGTATGCCGACTTGCTGCAAATGGCATCCGATCGCTGCGGTGACGACAGCGACGCCAATGCCCAGCGTTGTGTGGACAATCTGGCGACGTCGCTGATCGGGCCGGAGCTGGAGCGCAAAGCCGAGCGGGCGTTGATGCTTGGCAAGGTGGGCGACCTCGCGGCGTCGCATGAAATAGGTGTGGCGATGTGGTGGATAAGCCAGGTCCACGGGGCGCAGCATGAAACCAGCCGTTTCATGCTGCGGTTGGCGGATATCCGCAAGGCCGACGTGACATTGCAGCCGGCGCCGGGTGCGCGGACGGATTGGGTGCTGGATGTGTTGGCCGGGGACGTGTGGCTGGGGCGTGGCAACAATGCCAACGCCTTGACACTGTACCGTCGGGCCCTGGTGGATCTGGACCACCTGCCTGTGCCGGCCGGCTTCGCGTTGGACAGCGTCAAGGCGCGTATCAACCACGATATCGAAAACGTGTATTACACCCGACATGATTACGCCAAGGCGGTGCATTACGGCACGTTGGCAGCCAAGTTGGCCGGCGGCTATGGCGCCGTGCCCGTGTTTGGCCGCGAGACCTGCGGCAGCCTGGATGCCATGAATCACTACGTACAGGCCATCAAGGTGTGTTCGGCGGTGTATGACGCCAGCGGTGATTGGGAGGCGTTGTTCTATCGCGGGCAAACGCTGGAAGATGCCAAGCAATACGCGCTGGCGCTGGCGGATTACCGCCTGGTCGCCAATGGTGAGGGCGTCATGTACAACCGCACCGGCTCAGTCATCAACATGACCGTCATCTACGGCGATCTGCATCAATACCGCAAGCAATTGGCGGTGGCAGATGCCTATCGTTACCTGTTCATTCCCGGGCAGGCCAGCGACAGTGACGTGGCCATTTACTACAACAACCGCTGTTACGCCTACATGAAACTGCATCAGCTCAGGAAGGCGCTGGATGACTGCAACTTGTCGCTGCGCCATGGCAATTTGCCGGATGCCGTGGCCAAGAAGCACCAACTGGAGCGGGCATTGCACGAGGCTGACGGCAGACAGGCGTGAAGCAACCCGCCACATCACGCATGGTGCCGTGATGTGCGAAACCCGCCGGCTTACGGCGTCGGGGCGTCCATGGCCACGTCCAGCGCCATGGCCGGTCCCGTGATGCCGTGCTGCTGGAAGGCTTTTTTGACCAGCTCCTGCACGCCGAAGTAGACGTTGTAGTAGTCGGCTTCCATCTGGCGCGGGTGGGTGGCGTCGTAGTCCTTCACCTTGATGCGCGGCCACAGCACCAGCACGATGCCGCTGTCCTTGACCTGCTTCACCTTGACCTGCGGCGCGGGATCGGCCATCACCATCGGGTGGGCCTGCATGGCTTCGATGGCCACCTTGCGCGCCAGATCGATGTCCGTGCCGTGCGGCACCGGCATGGGCAGGTCGATGCGCAGGTGGTCGCGCTTGGTGTAATTGGTGATCACGCCCGTGCTCAGCGCGCCGTTGGGCAGATGCACCGTGCGGTTTTGCGAGGTGAGGATGGTGGTGTGGATGATGCCAATTTCTTCCACGATGCCGAAGTTGCTTTGCGCTTCGATCAGATCGCCGATGCCGAAAGGCCGGGTGATGAGGATCACGATGCCGCCGGCGACGTTGCCGAGCGAGCCGTTGAGCGCGCTGCCGATGCCGAAGGCCAGGCCGGCGATGATGGCCGCGAAGCCGGCGATGGGAATGCCGACGATGCCGATGATGGCCAGCCCCAGCAGCACCAGCAGGCCGATGCGCAGAAACGACACGAAAAACGTCTTGAGCGACGGATCAATGCGCCGCCGGGCCAACAGCGTGCCGGTCACCGCCACCACCCGTCCGATCAGCCATTTGCCGAACAGGTACACCACCAGCGCGCCAAGCAGCCGGGGCACGTATTCGACGCCCGTCTGTTCGGCCGTGTGCAGCCACCCCATGACCTGATCCACTTGTGTGCCCATTGATGCCGGTTGCCCTGTCGTGCGAATGCCTCATGGCAAGCGGCAGCCGACGGGTTCGACTGCCGTTGTCAGTCGGCTACCTTACACCAGCGCACGTGAGGGTACCGATGGCGCTGGTGTCGCGTTGCTGATCGCGCGCGGGCGCGCTTCCGCACACTTCAGCCCTGTGGGAGCACGCCTGCGCGCGACGGCGCCGATTCGATGGATGCCAAGCCTTACGAACGCATGCCCACGCCGCGCTTGAGCAGCCACACGCCGAACACGCCGAGCACGATCACGAAGCCGATCATCATGCCGTAGGCCACGTACAGGTTGACGTCGGTCACGCCCAGCGTGCCGTAGCGGAACGCGTTGACCATGTACAAGATGGGGTTCAC
The DNA here is from genome assembly GCA_036379395.1 of Rhodanobacteraceae bacterium. GTDB lineage: Bacteria > Pseudomonadota > Gammaproteobacteria > Xanthomonadales > Rhodanobacteraceae > Oleiagrimonas. The sequence goes on from DASVGR010000062.1 coordinate 6,999, forward strand.
CCGCGACAGCGCCTGCCACGGCTGGCCGATGGACTGGATGGAATAGAACACGCCGCCCAGGTAGATCAGCGGCGCCAGCACGAAGGTCGGAATGATGGCGATGTCGTCGAAGGTCTTGGCATAGACGGCGTTGACGAAACCGGCCAGGCCGAACACCGCGGCGGTGAGCATGGCCGTGGTCAGCATCACCCAGGGGTGGGCGATGGACAGGTCGGTGAAGGCGAATGCGATCAGCAGCACCACGACGCCGACCGCCAGTCCGCGCACCATGGCGCCGACGATGTAGCCGGTCAGGATGACCCAGTTGGGCATCGGCGATACCAGCATTTCTTCGACGTAATGGCCGAATTTGGCGCCGAAGAACGAGCTGGTGATGTTGCCATAGCTGTTGCGGATGATGGCCATCATCACCAGCCCCGGCGCGATGTATTGCATGTACTCGAAGCCGCCGGGCGTGTTGTGCACCTGGCTGCCGATGACCTTGCCGAAGATGATGAAATACAGCGTCATGGTGATCGCCGGCGGAATCAGCGTCTGCGTCCAGATGCGCGTGATGCGGCGGATCTCGCGACGGATGATGGTGTCCAGCGCGGTGAGGTTGGTGCGCGTGCTCATGCGGCCTCCAGGGCGGCGGCATTGGCGTCGACCAGGCGCACGAACAATTCTTCCAGCCGGTTGTTCTTGTTGCGCATGGAGCGCACCGTGATGCCGTGCTTGGACAGCACCGCAAACAGCGCATTGAGGTTGTGCCCGCGCGAAATTTCCGCTTCCAGCGTGCTGGCGTCGGTTTGGCGCAAGGTCACGCCGGCGATGTCGGGCAGATCGTCCGGCAGCTCGCAGGTGTCGAGCACGAAAGTCTCCACGTCCAGCTTGGTCAACAGCGCCTTCATCGAGGTGTTTTCCACGATGGTGCCGTGGTCGATGATGGCGATGTTGTGGCACAGGCTTTCGGCTTCCTCCAGATAGTGCGTGGTGAGGATGACGGTCGTGCCAGCCGCGTTGATGCCGGTGATGAAGTGCCACATCGAGCGGCGGATTTCGATGTCCACGCCGGCGGTGGGCTCGTCAAGGATGAGCAGCCTGGGCTCGTTCATCATGGCGCGCGCGATCATCAGGCGCCGCTTCATGCCGCCCGAAAGCATGCGCGAGGGCTGCATGGCCTTGTCCCACAGGCGCAATTCGCGCAGGTATTTTTCGGCGCGGCGCGCGGCCTCGGCGCGGGGGATGCCGTAAAAGCCGGCCACATTCATGCAGATCTCGAACGGTTTTTCCCACTGGTTGAAGTTGAGCTCCTGCGGCACCAGGCCGATCAGGCGCATCGCGCCCATGCGGTCGTCGTGGATGGAGCGGCCGAACACGCGCACGTCGCCGGCGCTGGCGTTGACCAGTGAGGTGACGATGCCGATGGTGGTCGATTTGCCGGCGCCGTTGGGGCCCAGCAGCGCAAAAAAATCGCCCTGCCGAACGGTGAGCGAAATGCCTTTGAGCGCTTCGGTGCCGTTGCGGTAGACCTTGCGCAAGTTGTCGATGGCAAGTGCCGGTGTGTCAGTCATGAAGCCTCTCGTTCACCCGCGCGAACGGTCGCGCGGTGATATGCGTCAGATGAAGCAATCCTGCAAGCCCTTTATGATAGCTGCCTTGCGGGCGAACTTTGTCCAAACCCTTGCGAACTGAGCGTTTCCATGGCCGAACACTTCCATCTCAAGCTCGTCGACAGTCACATGCTGGCGCCGACCGTGCGCCACATGGTTTTCGAGCGCGACGACAACAAGCCGCTGGCCCTGAAGGCCGGCCAGTTCGTGCAGATCCACTTGCATTACGACGACGGCAAGCCGACCCGGCGCAGTTTTTCGGTCGCCTCCGTGGTGGCCGCCGACGCCGACACGGTCGACAAGGTCGAACTGGCCGTCAGCTACGTGGAGGGCGGCTTGGCCACGCGCGTGCTGGGCGAGTTGAAACAGGGTGAAAGCGTCGAGGCGACCGGTTCGTTCGGGCGCTTTTACTTCTTCGACGACGATGCCAACAGCCGTTACCTGCTGGTTGCCACGGGCACCGGCATTGCGCCGTTTCGCGCCTTGCTGCCGCGCATGGCGAAGATGATGCGCGAGCGCGGTTGCACGTTCGAGCTGTTGTACGGCGTGCGCAATCCGGCCGAGCTTTTGTACGGCGACGAGTTCGAGGCGTTTGCCGCCGAACATCCCGGCTTCCGGTTCCATGCCTGCCTGAGCCGGGAGATGCGCCCCGAACCGCATCCGTGCGATCACCATGGCCACGTGCAGGATTTGCTGGCCGGGCTGGCGCCCGATCCCGCACACGACATCGCCTACCTGTGCGGCAATCCGGCCATGGTCGACGACACCTACGCGCGTCTGGTCGACGCCGGCCTGTCCATCCGCTACATCCGTCGCGAGAAATACGTCAGTTCGCGCTGAGGCTTTACGTCGTCGAGCACGATTGATTGAGGCTGT
>DASVGR010000063.1:0-22824 GCA_036379395.1 Rhodanobacteraceae bacterium
CCTCAAGGACCCAGGTAGACTACCTGGTTGATAGGCGCGATGTGGAAGTGCAGCAATGCATTGAGCTTACGCGTACTAATGATCCGTGAGGCTTGGCCATATAACCCCAAGACGTTTCATGTCTCAACACGCATCCCGGTACGACCGAGGCGCTTGTCAACTCGTTTAGACGTTATTTGGAGCCGCGCTCGAAGCGCGATCCATCCCCCTTTCTGGCGGCCATAGCGTTGTGGACCCACCCGATTCCATTCCGAACTCGGAAGTGAAACGCAACCGCGCCGATGGTAGTGTGGCACTAGCCCATGCGAGAGTAGGTCACCGCCAGGATCCATGCCGAAGCCCTGCAGCACTGCTGCGGGGCTTCTTTTTTGCCCGGCCATTGGCCCGGGGCACAGGCGGTGATGCGCCATCGGCGGGGCGGGCGGGGACCCTCCGCCGCGGGAAACCGTGGACGCTGGCGGCTGCGCGCCGGAACGCCACCCCCTGCCTGTGCGCGTTTTGCTTCGGTGGGCGTCGTGCTGGGTCAAGCGTGTGGCTTGATGGCGCTGGTTTTGGCGTGGCGATCAGGCCGGTGTCATGATCGCGATGGCGTGTATTTGCCGGTGTTTCCCGGGCTTGGCAATACAGCCAATACAGCCGGTCATTGCGCCCCGGTGTGATGGGGCGCAATGAGGACGGTTTACGGCGTGGGCAGCGCGTACCCGTATTGTTCGTTGAACTGGGTCGCGAACTCATCGTAGGTGAAACGCTGGTTCTGGGTGCCGGGGGAAGCCACCTTGATGGCTCCCATCAACGATGCCATGCGGGCGCAGGTCGGCAATTCCCAGCCGTGCATCAGGCCGAAAATGAGGCCGGCGCGGTAGGCATCGCCACAACCTGTGGGATCGACGATTTCGGCTTCGTGGGCTGGCGGGATGTGCAGTGTCTCGCCGCGGCTGTGGATGACCGAGCCACGCGGGCCGAGGGTGGTGATGTAGGCCTTGACCTTGCTGGCGATGGTGGCGTCATCCCAACCGGTGCGCTGTTGCAGCAGATTGGATTCATAGTCGTTGACGACAACGTAATCGGCCTGTTCGATGAAATGGCGGAACTCGTCGCCGTTGAACAGAGGCATGGCCTGGCCCGGGTCGAAAATGAACGGAATGCCTTGGGCTTCGAACTCGTTGGCATTCTGCAGCATCGCCTCGCGGCCATCGGGAGCGACGATGCCGAATGTCACGCCTTCGACATCGCGCACATGGTTTTCGTGGCTGCGCATCATGGCGCCGGGATGGAACGCGGTGATTTGGTTGTTGTCCTTGTCCGTGGTCATGAACGCCTGCGCGGTGTAGCAGTCGGACAATTCGCGGACCTGGTCCATGCGGATGTGGTTGTGCCGCAGCCACTCGCGATACGGACCGAAATCCTGCCCCACGGTTGCCATCGGGATGGGGTCGCCGCCCAGCAGCTTGAGGTTGTAGGCGATGTTGCCGGCACAGCCGCCGAATTCGCGGCGCATCTCGGGAACCAGGAAGGACACGTTCAGGATGTGCACCTTGTCCGGCAGGATGTGGTTTTTGAACTGGTCGGGGAACACCATGATGGTGTCAAAGGCCAGCGATCCGCAGATCAGGGCAGGCATGCTTGTGGTTCTCCGCGCGTTGACGTTGATGAGATGTCCGCGACAGCGAGGGCGATCCGCTCACTGCGACAAAACCTGAACATGGTAGCGCGAACGAGTATAAGCCGCGAGGGCGGCTTCCCCGCGTGTACTGCGGGATGCGCCACAATTCCATGTCTCACAAGGATTTTTTAACGTCATCCAGCTTGCGCCCATGCAGCGGTGTCACTAGACTGACGCGCTCCCTTTGGCTTTCGTGCGACGGCGGTATCAGGCCTCATGTTCAAGAAATTTCGCGGACTGTTTTCCAACGATATTTCCATCGATCTGGGCACCGCCAACACACTGATCTACGTGCGCGGGCAGGGCATCATCCTCAACGAACCGTCGGTTGTCTCGATCCGCCAGGAACGTGGTCCGGGCGGTCCGCGATCGGTGGCGGCCGTGGGCGCCGAAGCCAAGCGCATGCTCGGCCGCACGCCGGGCAACATTGCCACCATCCGGCCGATGAAGGACGGTGTCATTGCCGACTTCACCATGACCGAGGCGATGCTGCAGCACTTCATTCGCCGCGTGCACAAGTCGCGCATGTTGCGTCCCAGTCCGCGTGTCCTGGTGTGCGTGCCGTGCGGTTCGACCCAGGTTGAACGCCGTGCGATCAAGGAATCGGCCGAAGGCGCCGGCGCGCGTGACGTGTTCTTGATCGAGGAGCCGATGGCGGCCGCGATCGGCGCCGGCATTCCGGTGCACGAGGCGCGCGGCTCGATGGTGCTCGACATCGGCGGCGGCACGTCGGAAGTGGCGGTCATTTCGCTCAACGGCATCGTGTATTCGCAGTCGGTGCGCGTGGGCGGCGATCGTTTCGACGAGGCGATCATCAACTACGTGCGCCGCAACCATGGCACCTTGATAGGTGATTCGACGGCCGAGCGCATCAAGCTGGAAATCGGCTGCGCGTATCCGCAAAGCGAAGTGATGGAAATCGAGATCTCCGGCCGCAATCTGGCCGAAGGCGTGCCGCGCATGTTCACCATCAACTCCAACGAAGTGCTGGAAGCGTTGCATGAACCGTTGTCCGGCATCACCGCGGCGGTGAAGGCCGCGCTGGAACAGACGCCGCCCGAATTGTGCTCGGACGTTGCCGAGCGTGGCATCGTGCTGACTGGCGGTGGCGCCTTGTTGCGCGACCTGGATCGTCTGGTGTCCGAGGAAACCGGCCTGCACGTGCAGGTGGCTGATGATCCGTTGACCTGCGTGGCGCGCGGTGGCGGCAAGGCGCTGGAGCTGATCGATCAGCACGGCGGCGATTTCTTCGCCGGCGAGTAAGTGTGCGGGGCGTCGGCCATGTGGCGCGACGCCGCGTGCGGGTCTGGCGAGGTGCGCGTGTGCTCCGCGTGAGAGTTTGGCGGGATTGAAATGGCGCTGACACACGAAGGCAATGCGACGTTGTTTTCGGCCTCGATGGCTGGAACGCTGCGCCTGATCGCCTATCTGGTCGTGGCCAGCGTGCTGATGGTGGTCGACAACCACGCACATTGGCTGACCAGGGCGCGTTATGGCGCGGCCGTCGTGTTGGAGCCGGTATACAAGCTGGCCGGGTTGCCGGCCGATGCGATCAATGCCGCCCATGTCGCCTTTTCCAGCCGCAAGAAGCTGGTCGACGAAAACCGCGAGCTGCAACGCAACTTGTTGCTGGCCAATGCCCGCTTGAACCACATGGCGTCGGTGGCCGAGCAGAACCATCGCCTGAAACGCCTGCTGGAGACGCAACGCAAGCTGGAGATGAAGGTCCAGCTTGCGCGTCTGATCGATGTTGATCTGGGGCCCTATCGGCACCGCATCATGCTCAATGTCGGCGCCCGCGAAGGGATCAAGCCGGGGCAGGTCGTCATTGATGCGCATGGTGTCATGGGCCAGGTGGTCGAAGTGCTGCCCAACACGTGCGAGGCCATGCTGGTAACGGACCCGGACTCGTCAGTGCCGGTCGTCATCGCGCGTACCGGTGTGCGTACGCTGGTGCATGGTTCGCGCGACGGGGATCGCCTGTTGTTGCCCAACATTCCCGTTTCGGCGGATGTCCGGGTGGGCGACCAGTTGCTCACGTCGGGATTGGGCGGACGTTATCCACCGGGTTTTCCGGTGGGAAAGATCGTTTCCGTGCAGCCGGATCCATCAGGCATGTTTCTGGAGGCGGTGGCGCAACCTGCGGCGCATTTGCAGCGCAGCAGCAACGTGTTGCTGCTGCGTGATCTGGCACCGCCGGTCGGGCCGCCGGCGCCGGCGGCTTCCGTGGGACCCCCGGCGGCGTGGGCTCCGTTGAAGCCGGGCGCCAGTCATGCGGAGGCTGGCCGATGAACCACGTTCGCGCGCGCCGCTGGCTGTTTGTCGGCAGCTTGTTGGTGTCCCTGTTTTTGATGGTGTTGCCGTTGCCGGAGGCATTGGTCTGGTTCAAGCCATTCTGGCCGGCACTGGTATTGACCTTCTGGGCCCTGGAAACGCCGCAGCGCGTCAGCCTGGGCCTGGCTTTCGGCATCGGCCTGGGAGCGGACCTGCTGAATGGCCTGTTGCTGGGGGACCAGGCGCTGCGGCTGACGATCATCGTGTTCCTGGTGCTGCGCTTTCGCCTGCGGCTGCGGTTTTTCCCGTTGTGGCAGCAAGCGTTGGCGGTGCTGGCCTTGCTGGTCAACAACCGTGTCCTGCAACTGATCATCCGCTTGTTTGACGGCCAGCCGCTGCCACCGCCGGCGTTCTGGGTCGCACCCGTCATCGGCGCCTTGCTCTGGCCGCTGGTGTTTCTGGTGCTGGATGGTCTGGATACGCGGTTGCGTGTACGTGAGGCATGAGAAGGCAGCGCCAATCACTGAAGAATCCGCATGCCGAGGCTGCGCTGTTCCGGCGTCGTGCCGTGGCCGGGTTTGCCTTGATCGTGCTTTGCCTGCTGGGCCTGGCCGGCCGGTTTTTCTGGTTGCAGGTGTTGCATCACGACGAGTTTGCGGCGCGCTCGCGACAAAACCGCGTGCACATCCGCGTATTGCCGCCGCCGCGCGGACTCATCTATGACCGCCACGGCGTGCTGCTGGCCGACAATGTGCCGGCGTTTCGTCTGGACGTGGTGCCGGAGCAGGTCAAGAACATGTCGGCGATGCTGGCGCGGTTGGGCCATGTGGTGCCGCTGAGCAAGGATGACCTGGAGGACTTCAAGCGGCGCCTCAAGCAGCATCGGCCGTTCCAGAAAGTGCCGTTGAAAATGCAGTTGACCGAGGATGAGATCGACCGCTTCGCCGTCAGCAGCTGGCGCTTTCATGGCGTGGATGTGGTGCCGTATCTGAAGCGCTATTACCCGCTGGGGAGCAAGTTCGCGCATGTGGTGGGCTATGTCGGCCGCATCACCGAGGCCGAGCTCAAGGGGGTCGATGCCAAGCGATACGAAGGCACGAACTATTTCGGCAAGAGTGGCATCGAGCATTATTACGAAAGCCTGTTGCACGGCCAGCCGGGTTACGAGGTGGACGAGGTCAATGCCGAGCAGCGCGTGGTGCGCAAGTTGAGCGTGCACCCGCCGACGCCGGGCAAAAGCATTTACCTGACGCTGGATGCGCACTTGCAGGAGGCGGCCGAAAACGCGTTGCATGGCATGGCTGGCGCCGTGGTTGCCATCGATCCGCGCAATGGCCAGGTGCTGGCCATGGTCAGCAGCCCCAGTTACGACCCGAACCTGTTCGTCAACGGCATCAGCCAGGACGACTACTCGGCCTTGTTGCACGATCCCGAGAAGCCGCTGCTGCACCGCGCGTTGCGTGGCCGCTATCCGCCGGGCTCCACGGTCAAGCCGTTCCTTGGCCTGGGTGGGCTGGAAATGGGCTATCGCACGCCCGAGTCCTCGGTGCTGTCGACCGGCGTGTTCTACATCCCGGGTTTCAAGCGCGGCTACCGTGACGATCAGCGCTACGGTGCCGGTCGCGTCAACGTGGTGAAAGCCATCGCCGAGTCGGTCAACACCTATTTCTACAAATTGGCCTACGACATGGGCATCGACAACCTGGACAAATGGATGTCGAAGTTTGGTTTTGGCAAGCCCACCGGCATCGATCTGGATGGCGAGGGCGCGGGTGTGTTGCCGTCGCGCGAATGGAAACACGTCCATCGCAACCAGCCGTGGTATCCCGGCGAGACGGTCATTGCAGGCATCGGCCAGGGCTACTGGGTAGTCACGCCGCTGCAGCTGGCGCATGCCGTCGCGATGATGGCCGACAAGGGGGTATCGCATCGCCCGCATTTGCTGCTGGCGGAACAGGCCGGCGTGGATGCGCCGGAAGTCGACGTGCCGCCAGCCAAGCCGGGCGCGTCGGTCGTGCATGACCTGAACAACTGGAAAGTCGTCCGCAAGGGCATGTTGCAGGTGGTCTACGGGCCGCCCGGCGTCACGGCGCGCGGACTGGGCGAAGGCTTTCCCTACCTGATCGCCGGCAAGACCGGTACGGCGGAGCGCTACTCGCGCAAGACCGAGGCGTATACCTCGCATGACAGCCTGAGCAAGCTGGCCCAGCTGCATCGGGCCCTGTTCATCTGCTACACGCCGGCCATGTCGCCGAAGATCGCCGTGGCCGTGGTGATCGACCATGGCGCCTGGGGCGGCAGTACGGCGGCGCCGGTGGCCCGTGCCGTGCTCGATGCATGGTTGAAGGAGCATCCGGCCCCGCCCGACGCACCGAAAACCGCACGCGAGGTGGCGCCATGAGCCTGCTGGAAACCTTTGGCGTGCGTTCGCGCCGCATGGCCGCGCGCATGTGGCATCGGCCGCGACTGGACATGCCGTTGCTGATTGCCATCCTGCTGCTCATGGCGGTGGGGTTGGCCACGCTGTTCAGCGCGGGCAACGAGGATGGTTCGCTGGTCATTGGCCAGGCGGCGCGCTTTGCATTGGGTCTGGTGCTGATGCTGGTGGTATCGCACATCCCGCCGACCACGCTGCGTACCTGGACACCGTGGTTGTACGCGTTCAGTACGGTTTTGTTGCTGATCGTCGCGGCCATTGGCGAAGGCCAGGGCGCCACGCGCTGGCTGGACCTGGGCGTGGTGCGCTTTCAGCCGTCCGAGCTGATGAAACTGATGATGCCGATGATGGTGGCGTGGTATCTGCATCCGCGCCAGTTGCCGCCGTCGTGGAAAGACATCGGCGTGGTGGCGTTGATCATCGCCGTGCCGGCCGGCCTGATTGCCAAGCAGCCCGATCTGGGCACGGCCATCCTGGTCGCCGGGGCCGGTGCCTTCGTGCTGTTCCTGGCCGGCATGCGCTGGTGGCGCATCGGTGCGCTGGTGGGCGTGGCCGCGGCCGCCGCGCCGGTCGGCTGGCATTTTCTGCACCAGTACCAGCGCGAGCGCGTGTTGACGTTTCTCAATCCGCAGTCCGACCCGCTGGGTGCCGGCTGGCACATCATCCAGTCGAAGATCGCCGTCGGATCGGGCGGCATTTTCGGCAAGGGTTTCCATCAGGGCACGCAGTCGCGCCTGCAGTTTTTGCCCGAGCACACCACCGACTTCATTTTTGCCGTGTTCGGCGAAGAATTCGGCCTCATCGGCGCCTTGCTGCTGCTGGCCCTGTACACGTTCATCATCGGCCGCTGCCTGTGGCTGGCCATGGAAGCGCGTGACACGTATTCGCGCCTGCTGGCCGGGGCCATCGGCATGAGCTTTTTCGTCTACGTGATGGTCAATGGCGGCATGATCACCGGCATCCTGCCGGTCGTCGGCGTGCCGCTGCCGCTGGTCAGCTACGGCGGCACGTCGGCGGTGACGCTGCTGGTCGGCTTCGGCGTGCTGATGTCGATTCATTCGCATCGCAAGATGCTGGTGTAGCCGGCACCTGCCGTGATCACGCCCGGATCGGTGGTGTCCGTGACAGTTGCCGGCGCGGCCAGTTGGCCAGCATGGCCAGTACCGTCACGATGGCCAGTGCCCAGCAGTACGGCACGCGTCCGGCGATCGCCAGCGGCGGCAGGCCGGCGATGGATGCGGCCAGCAGGATTTGCGCACCATATGGCAATACGCCCTGGACGACGCACGAAAAAATGTCGAGCAGGCTGGCGCTGCGACCGGGGCTGATGCCGTGGCGCTCGGCCAGATCCTTGGCGACCGGACCGACCACCAGGATGGCCACCGTGTTGTTGGCCGTCACGCCGTCGGTCAGCGCGCCAAGTGCCGCGATGCCGATTTCGCCATGCACGCGGCCGTTGCCGCGCCCGAGCAGGGCTTCCACCTTGTCGGCCAGCCAGTGCAGGCCGCCTTGTTCGCGCATCAATGCGGCCAGGCCGCCGATCAGGATCGACAGCAGCGTGATTTCGAACATCGACTGGCAGCCCTGCCACACGTCGGCGGCCAGCGTCAGCACGCCGTAGCCGGGAACCAGTGCCATGCCCATCACGCCGGCCACGACGATGCCCAGCCCGAGCACGGCCAGCACGTCGACGCCGGCCACGGCCAATACCAGCACCAGCGCGTAGGGCAGCGCCAGCCATGCGTTGGCGTCGGGGATGGTTGCGCCGGCATGGCCGCCGGACAGCAGCGCCAGTACGACGGCCGTTGCCAGCGCGGCCGGCACCGCCACCCACACGTTTTCGCGAAACTTGTCGCGCATGCCGGCGCCTTGCGTGCGCGTGGCGGCGATGGTGGTGTCGGAAATGACCGACAGGTTGTCGCCGAACATGGCGCCGCCGACGATGGCGCCGGTCAGCAGCGGCAGATTGAGCCCGGCCGCCTGCGCCAGCCCCACGCCGATCGGCGCGATGGCGGCGATCGTGCCCATCGACGTACCCATGGCCAGCGACACCAGTGCGGCCATGATGAACATGCCGGGCAGCATCCAGCCGGGCGGCAAGACGGTCATGCCCAGATGCACCACGGCATCCACGCCGCCGATGTGGCGGGTGACGGACGCGAACGCGCCGGCCAGGATGAAGATCAGGCACATCAGCATGATGCCGGGCTCGCCCATGCCTTCGAACAGTACCGCCTGCGGCGCGCGCTTGCCGCGCCGGCCCAGCCACAACGCCAGCGCCAGCGCCGGCAACAGCGCGACCGGCGCGTGCAGGCGGTAAAACGCGTGCGCGTCGCCGCGCAGCGTGAAATACACGCCGGTGCCAAAAAACAACAGCAAAAACAGCACGATCGGCCACAGCGCGCGTGCCGGGGAAGATGAATTGCGCATGGAGAAGCGGCGGCGCACGGTTGCGCGGTCGGGGGAGGGCGCGAAGTTTACGCTATGGACGTCTATACGTCCAATCCATGGTTGTTTGTCGTGGAGTTTGCGCTGTTGGCGCAGTGTGGCGGATCGCGGCATCCCGCATGACAATCCGTCCTTGATGCGGTTTGCCCGGAGCTGAATGACGCCGATGGAAACCCCGGCGTGGCTGTCAATTGCGCCGCCGTGCCCCTAAGCTTGGTGACGGCCGTCACACGTTGACGATTTCTTCCGCCCTTTGCACCGAATCCGCCGATGCTCCGACGTTTTTGTCTGCTGTGTGTTTCCTTGCTGGTTCTGCCGCTGGGTGCCTGTGCGTCGTTGCACGCGGCCACGCGGCCGGGGCAGGCGCAATTGATCAAGCAAGTGGCGGCGGCCACCGGCAAGAGTCCGGTGCATCTGAAGGCGCTGCTGGACGGCGCGCACAAGCAGCAAAGCATCATCGACGCGATGAACCGGCCGGCCGAGTCCTTGGCGTGGCCGGCCTACCGCAAGATTTTCATGACCCCGGCGCGCATCAATGGCGGCATCGCGTTCTACAACGCGCATCGCGCCCTGCTTGACCGCATCAGCGCCGAATACGGCGTGCCGGCGCCGTACCTGATCGCCATCATCGGCGTGGAAACCAACTACGGCCGCGTGACCGGCAAGTACAAGGTGCTCGATGCGCTGGTGACGCTGGCTTTCTATTACCCGCCGCGCGCGACGTTTTTCCGCAAGGAGCTGAAAACCCTGCTGGAGCTGCCCGACAACAAGCTGGCCGGCCCGGTCGATTCGCTGCTGGGTTCGTATGCCGGCGCGCAGGGCTGGGGGCAGTTCATGCCGTCGTCGATCAAGGCGTATGCGGTCGATGCCGACCACGACGGCCGCATCGACCTGATGGATTCGCTGCCGGACATCCTGGCCAGCGTGGCGAACTACTTCCGCGCGCATGGCTGGACGGCCGGCGCGCCGGTGGCGGTGCGGGCCAGCGCGGATGCGGCGGCGCATGCGGTCAAGATCAACCACAGCGTGCCGCTGTATCCGGTCGAGCAGTTCGAGGCCTGGGGCTATGCGCCCGCGCGCCAGGTCAATCCCGGCCAGGCGGCGACGCTGCTGCAGTTGGCGGATGGTGGCGCCAATCTCAATTGGCTGACTTTCCACAATTTTTACGTGATTACGCGTTACAACCGCAGCCCGATGTACGCGCTGGTGGTGCATCAGCTGGCCAAGGCCATTGCGGCGGGTGTGGATCAAGACAGCGCGCGGGTTGCGCGATGAGCCTGCCATGGCGCCTTGCATTGGTGGCGGCAACGAGCGCCTTGCTGGCTGCTTGCGGAACGCACAACGTCAAGGCTGGCAAGAGGCATGTGACGGGTTCGGCCGGTTCGGGCGCGAGTGGCGCCGCGGCGGCTTCGGCATCGGGCGTGCACGATGACATCCTTCTGCCGCAGGATGAGCGTTACGCGCACAAGCACGATGGCGGTCCGGGGCGCCCGGCGGTCGACGTCGACAAGTTGCCGGAACCGGTGCCGAAAGTCGAGCCGCGCTCGCGTTACGGCAACAAGTCGCCATATACCGTCAACGGCAAGACCTATCACGTGCTGCGTTCGGCCAAGGGGTACGTCGCGCGCGGGCTGGCGTCGTGGTACGGCAACAAGTTCGACGGCTACCTCACCTCCAGCATGGAACGCTACGACATGTACAAGTTTTCGGCGGCCAGCAAGGTGCTGCCGCTGCCGACATACGCGCGCGTGACCAACTTGTCCAACGGCAAGAGCGTGATCGTGCGTGTCAATGACCGCGGGCCGTTCGTCAAGGACCGCATCATCGATCTTTCCTATGCGGCGGCGGTGCGCATCGGCGTGTGGCCCAAGGGCACGGCCAAAGTGGAAGTGCAGGCGATCGATCCCACTCACCCCGGGGAACTGCCGCCGGCAAGTGCGGTCGGACACTCCGCTGTTGCCGACAACTCCGGTTTTTGGCTGCAGGTGGGTTCGTTTTCCGACGACGCCAACGCCAGGGATGCCGTGGCGCGTTTGCGTGATGCGCATTTGGGGCCGGTACATGTGTCACGCGTGACAGTGGGCGGCCGCTCCTTCATGCGCGTGCGGCTGGGGCCGTTGGCCGACGCCGCCGACGTCAAGCGTGTCAGTGCCGCCGCGCGTGCGCTGGGGCTGCCGGTCTCGCCGGTCAAGGTAGACTAGGAACCTGGTCCCCGTGTTGTCGTGGATCGCGTCTTGATTATTTGTTTTGTGGACAGCCAATGATGAAATTCCGTCGTCGCCGGGCTTGGGTGGGCGTTGCCGCCGCCGTGGCCAGTCTTGTCATGGGGGCCGCATTTGCTGCCCAGTCAACGCCGCAACCGGCTCCGCCGCCGTTGCCTGCGCCGAGCGTGCCGGCCATTCCGGTGCCGCCGCCACCGCAGTTCAAGGCCGCCAGCTGGGTGCTGATGGACTACCAGACCGGTCGCATTCTGGTCAGCCATGAGCCCGATCTGCATCGGCAGCCGGCGTCGATGACCAAGATGATGACCGCCTACGTGGTGTCGGCCGAGATTGCGGCCGGCAAGATCCACTGGGACGACATGGTCTACATCAGCACCGAGGCCTGGAAGAAAGGCGGTGCGGGTACCGACGGCTCGACGATGTTCCTCAAGGTGCATTCGAAGGTGTCGGTCAAGAACCTCATGTACGGCTTGCTGATTCCGTCGGGCAACGATGCGGCCATTGCGCTGGCGCAGCACACGGCGGGCACCACGCAAGGCTTCGTGGCGCTGATGAACGCCTATGCCAAGCGCCTGGGCATGAGCAATACGCACTATGTGGATGTCAATGGTTATCCGATTGACGACCACTACTCGTCCGCCCGTGACACGGCGGTCCTGGCGCGGGCCCTGATCCACGATTTTCCGCAAACCTACAAGATCGCTTCGATCAAGAAGTTCACCTGGAACGGCATCACCCAATACAACTACAACACCTTGTTGTGGCAAGACCCCAGCGTGGACGGCGTCAAGACCGGACATTCGTCGGGCGCGGGTTACTGCCTGACCGCCTCGGCCATCCGCAACGGCCAGCGCCTGATTGCCGTGGTCATGGGGGCGCCGAACGCCAAGGCGCGTTCCGACGATGACGAGGCGTTGCTCAACTACGGCTTCCGCTTTTTCGAGACGCATCGGCTGTTCAAGGCCGGGCAGACGCTGGCCAACCCGCGCCTGTGGAAGGGGCAGATCGACCATCTGCCGATCGGACTGTCCAGCGATCTGTCACTGACGGTCAAACGCGGTGATTATTCCAAGCTCAAGGCCAGCATCGACATTCCGGCCACGTTGATCGCGCCGTTCAAGAAGGGCCAGAAAGTCGGCACGTTGACGGTGTCGCTCAACGGCAAGGCGCTTTTGACCGAGCCGGTCGTGGCCCTGGCCGATGCGCCGGAAGCCGGTTTCTTCTCGCGCCTGTGGGACACCATCATGCTGTGGTTCTACGGCAACAAGGGCAGCTCGCAGACGGCTGTCAGCCCGGCCCGGACGAAGGCGGCCGCATGACGACCAAGGCCGGCAAGGGCGACGGGGAGCGCGGTTTCCAGTTCCCCGGTCGATTCGAAATCACCGCCGTGGGTGATGCCACGGCGGATTTGCGCGCACGCGTGCCGCAATTGCTGGAAAGTGCCGGCGTGACGGTGCTGCACGAAACCGTCAGCCACCGGCATTCCAGTGGCGGCAAGTACATTTCGGTGACGGTCAGCTTCGAATGTCCCACGCGTGAGGCCTACGAGGCGGCGCATCGGGTGCTGCGCGCCGAGGCGGCCGTGCATTACACCTTGTAATTGCGCCCCGCCTGTCTGCATCATGGTCAATCTTTCAGCGTTGCAGGAGCAGTCAAAGCGATGTCCCGTGTGTTGAATGTGCGGCAATTGGGGCGCCAGCCCTACCTGCCGACGTGGCACGCCATGCAGGCGTTCACCGATCGGCGTGATGACGACACCGAGGACGAGTTGTGGCTGCTTGAGCATGACCCGGTGTTCACCCTGGGCCAGGCCGGCAAACCCGAGCACGTGCTGGCGCCGGGTGACATTCCGGTCATCCACGTCGATCGCGGCGGCCAGGTGACCTATCACGGGCCGGGCCAGATCGTGGCCTATCCGTTGCTCAACCTGCGCCGGCTGCACGTGGGCGTGCGCGACATGGTGCATCGCATCGAGCAGTCCATCATCGACACGCTGGCGCATTGGGACATCCGCGCCGTGCGCCACGAAGGCGCGCCTGGCGTGTATGTCGACGACGCCAAGATCGCGGCGTTGGGTCTGCGCGTGCGCCGCGGCTGCACGTTCCACGGACTGGCTTTCAATGTGGCGATGGATCTTGAGCCGTTCCAGCGCATCAATCCGTGTGGCTATGCCGGGCTCAAGTGCACCCAGGTCGTCGATCTGGGCGGGCCGGCGCAACTGGCCACCGTGGGCGATGTCCTGGTGCGGGAGTTTGCCCACCAGTTCGAGTTGACGCCCCGTTTGGCCGCGCCGGTCGTTCCCGTCCTGCCGGCTGCGGGGGCAGTCCCGGATACGGCTGCGTGACGGCATCGCTGCACCCGCAAGTGCTTCTTTTTCGCTCCGGCGTGCCCGTGGGCGCGTTACCCGTTACATTCAGACGCTGGCCCGTGGCGGGTTTTGCGTCGAGGTTTTCTGCATGAAATTTTCCTTTGCTTGCGTCGCCCTTGCGGGCTTGTTGGCTTTTGGTGCGCAGGCCGCGCCGCCCAAGGCTGCGCCAGCCGCGTCCGCAAGCACGGCGGCGGCCTCGTCGACCTTTGTGCCGCCCAAACCGATCGTGCTCAAACCCACGGCGATCGAATCCGAGGCGGCGCAATTGTCGGCACGTTTCCTGACGCGTTTCCATTACGACGCGCAGCCGCTCGACAACGCCATGAGCGAGAAGATCTTCAAGGCGTACTTCAAGGCGCTGGACGGCAACCACATGTTCTTCACGCAGCAGGACGTGGACAAGTTCGCGCCGCTGCGCACGCGTCTGGATGATGCGATCTGGAACCGTGACCTGTCCGGTCCGTATGCCATCTTCAACCTGTATATCCAGCGTGTCATCGGCCGCTTCGAATACGCGCGCAACCTGGTCAACCACCACACGTTCGATTTCAACAAGGACGAGAGCTTCCAGCTGGATCGCACCAAGTCCGCCTGGCCGGCCAACATGCAGGCGCTGGACGTGCTGTGGACCAAGCGCGTCAAGAACGACTGGCTGCGCCTGAAGCTGGCCGGCAAGAAGCCGGCCGAGATCCGCAAGCTGCTGGACAAGCGCTACGAGGGCTACATCGACCGCATCCAGCAGCTGGACAGCCAGGACGTGTTCCAGACGTTCATGGACACGGCCGCGTTGACGACCGATCCGCACACCGATTACTTCGGTCCGCGTCGCGCGGAAGACTTCGCCATTGCCATGAAGTTGTCGCTGGAAGGCATCGGCGCGGTGTTGCAGGAAAACAACGACTACACGCAGATCCGCAGCCTGGTGGCCGGCGGTCCGGCCAAGAAATCCGGCCAGCTGCACGTGGGTGACCGCATCGTCGGTGTGGCCCAGGGCAAAGACGGCAAGATGGTCAACATCGTCGGCTGGCGCCTGGATGACGTGGTGCAGAAGATCCGCGGCAAGAAGGGCACCGAAGTCCGCCTGGAAATCATTCCGGCCAAGGCGGGCCTGGACGGCAAGCACGTGGAAGTGACGCTGATCCGTGCCAAGGTGACGATCGCGCAGAGCGCGGCCAAGAAAAAGATCATCAAGGTGACCGAAGGCGGCAAGACGCATCTCATCGGCGTGATCGAATTGCCCTCGTTCTACGAGGATTTCGCCGCCCGCAGCGCGGGTGATCCCGATTACAAGAGCGCCTCGCGCGACGTCGCCAAGCTGCTGCGCGAGCTCAAGAAGGCGGGTGTCTCCGGCGTCATCGTCGACCTGCGCAACAACGGCGGCGGTTCGCTGTCCGAAGCGGTCAAGCTGACCGGCCTGTTCATCAACAAGGGGCCGGTGGTGCAGGTGCGCCAGAGCGACGGCAGCGTGGAGGTCGATTCGGACACCGACGCGGGCATGGTCTGGGCCGGGCCGCTGGCGGTGCTGGTCAACCGCGGCACGGCGTCGGCGTCGGAAATCTTCACCGCGGCGATCAAGGATTACGGCCGTGGCATCGTCATCGGCGAGCCGACGTTCGGCAAGGGCACGGTGCAGAACCTCATCAATCTGGACCGCTTCGGCAGCAATCCGAACCCCAACAAGCCGACCTACGGCGAGTTGAAGATGACGATCGCCAAGTTCTTCCGCATCACCGGTGGCTCGACGCAGCTGCGCGGCGTGACGCCGGACATCGCGTTCCCCAAGAACGGCGATGACAAGGATTTCGGCGAAGACACGTACGACAACGCGCTGCCGTGGACGCACATCAAGCCATCGGACTACCAGACAGTGGCCAATCTCAAGCCGCTGATCCCGCTGCTGGAGAAGGACCATCTGGCACGCACGGCCAAGGCGCCGGCGTGGCAGCTGCTGCTGGACGAGCTGGCCGAGTACCGCAAGAACCGCGCCGACACGACGGTGTCGCTCGATTACGCCAAGCGCGAGGCGCGGCGCAAGCAGTTCGAAGCGTTGCAGAAGTCGTTCAACGCGCGGCACAAGACCATCGACGGCGACCATCACGACGACGTGCAGGTCGAGATGGACGATGGCTTGCAGCCGGACGAGCGCAGCCTGAAAAAGTCGCTCAAGAAGGAAAAGCAGGACGACACGTCCGATGACGTGATGCTGGACGAGGCGGCCAACATCCTGGCCGACGAGATCAATCGCATCGACGCCAATCGCCAGCTTGCCGCCGAAGCGTTGCCGTACGGCGGCAAGTACACGCCAGGCTTCGGCTTGCCGGCGCTCAAGGCCATGGTCGGCACCGAGCCGGTGGCAAGTGCCGGACCGGCCCGGTCCGCCTCGGTCAAGCCCGCGGCCAAACCGGTTGCCAAGAAGGCCGCCGGGGCAAAGCACTGATCCGGCAACGGATGCGGCGCCGGCCTGTTGTCCGGCATGCAGATGCAAGAAGGGCGCGATCACTCGCGCCCTTCTTGCATTTCGGGGTGTCGGAAACAGTGCTCAGTGTTGTCCGACGACCAGCCGTTGACCTTTGTGGATGGTGTCATCCTTGAGGTGGTTCCAGGCGCGCAACTGGTCGGCGCTGACGCCGTGCGCCTTGGCAATGGAGGCGAGCGTATCCTGGCTGCGCGCCGTGTACCACGTGACGCCGGACTTGGCGGCCGCCGCGTCGGCCTGGCGCTGGGCCAGCATGCGCTGATAGGCGCGCGAGGTGCGCTCGGACGTCGGGGCGACGGCGACGCGTGAGGCGTACGTCGCGCCCGGAGCGGCGACCGGACCATTCATCGGCTTCGGCTGACCCTTGATCTCGGCCGCGATGGAAGCGATGCGTGCGGGCAGATGTCCGGCCAGCGCCGGTGCCTCGGCATACGGCACCAGATGGTGCCGGCGCATCGCGGCCTCGACCTTGGCATTGCCGGCAAAAGCCACGAACTGGCTGATGCGCTGGGCCTTGGCGGCATCGCTGCCGGCCGGACGTGTGACCAGGTACAGCGGCGTGTACAGCGGATAGCTGCCGTTGGCCACGTTGGCGACGCTGGGCTGGATGCCGTCGATGCTGAGCATCTTGAGCTTGCGGTTGCCGTAAACGTTGGACAGCGTGGTCACGCCGATAGCCTGCGGATCCAGCTCCACCGCGCTCTGCAGCGCTTCGACGGTCAAATACAGGCGCGGTGCGGCCACCGGCTGGTTGCCGCGTCCGAACAGCAGCTGGCGCAGCGAGAACTCGATGCCGGCCGTGGGGCTGGCGTCGGCGAACACGTGCATGGGCAGGGCGCTGCCGCCAACCTGGCTCCAGTTGTGCAGCAGGCCGTAATAAATGTCGTGCAGCTGCTTGAGCGAGAGGTTGTCCACCGGGTTGTGCCGGTTGGTGATGATGACCAGCGCATCCCATGCCACCGGCGTGAACACGAGTTTGGCTTCATCGGGCCGGCGTGCGGCGCGACCGCGCACGGAGCCGGCGATGTCGGCCGTGTCATGGGCGACGGCGTCGATGCCCGAAACGGTATTGAACGGCTGCAGGACCAGACGCGGATGCCCGGCACGATGCCAGGCCTTGGCCATGTCGTTGACAAAGGCGTGCGCACTGGTGGTGTCACCGCGCCAGACCAGTGGCGGTGGCGCGGCCACGCTGGCGGCGGTGCCGGCCAGGCACAGGAGGGCGGTGACAAGAACGTGGCGGAATCGAAAAATCATGGCTTCCAAGCGGTTATGGCAAAGTGACGGCGGGCGTCTGCCGCCGATTATGCCTTGCTTGACAGGCCCGGCTTGCCGACCTCGTCACGTCGTGTTCATGGAAACGCCGCCTTGCCAGGCCGCATGGGCAGACAAGGCGGCGCGCCATTGTCAGCGTGCCAGCAGGTAAAGCACCTGCCCCTGACGGGCGACGATGAGCATCAACTGGCGTGGCGGACCGCCGGCCAGCACGGCTTTCAGGGCGCGCAGATCGGGCGTGCGCCGCTGATTGACGCCGATGATGATGTCGTCGCGTTCAAGGCCGTTGCGGGCCGCGCGGCTGCCGTCGTCGACCGTGCTGATCACCACGCCGCTGGCGCGATGGGTCGCGTCGCTGGTCGACGGGTCGCGCAGCTCGGCGCCGTTCAGGCGCGGATCGAGCTTGCCACCGGCGATGTGGGCCAGCTTTTCAGCCGCGATGCGCATGTCGACCTGGCGCGTCTTGCCCTGGTGGTCAACCGTCAGCGTAACGGCGCTGCCGACCGGCAGCAGGCCTTCGGCGTTGTGCAGGTCGGCAGGAGTGTGCACACGCGCGCCGTTGATGGCGGTGATGAGGTCGCCCGGTTCGATGTCCGCGCGCGCGGCCGGCGAGCCGTTGTCGATGCGGGTCACCAGGGCGCCGCTGGTGGCGTCGATGTGCAGTGCGCGCGCCATGGATGGGGTCAACCGCTGCACGTGCAGGCCCAGATTGCCGCGCCGCACCTGGCCGTAGGCGATCAACTGCTGCATCACGCGCGCGGCCAGGTTGGACGGAATGGCGAAGCCGATGCCGGCATTGGCGCCCGAGGGCGAGTAGATCATCGAGTTGATGCCGATCAGCTGCCCGTGCATGTTGACCAGCGCGCCGCCGGAGTTGCCCGGATTGATCGCGGCATCGGTCTGGATGAAGTTCTGGTAGGTGTCGCCCAGGCCGGTGCGCCCCAGCGCCGAGACGATGCCGAACGTGACACTTTGGCCCAGCCCGAACGGATTGCCGACCGCGGCCACGAAATCGCCGACGCGCGTGTCGGTCGAATTGGCCAGCGGCAGCTGGGTGAGGTGGTCGGCCTTGATCTGCAGCACGGCCAGGTCGGTGTCGGGGTCGGCGCCAACCAGCCTGGCCTTGAAGGTGCGTCCGTCATGCAGGGTCACGCTGATCGAGTCGGCACCGCTCACCACGTGGTTGTTGGTCAGGATGTAGCCCTTGGCGGCGTTGACGATGACGCCCGAACCCAGGCTTTGCTCGATGCGCTCGCGCGGCACGCCGCCGCCGAAAAAGCGCTGGAACAGCGGGTCGTTGAAATACGGTGTGCGCACCTGGATGTGGGTCTTGGACGAAATGTTCACCACCGCCGGGGTGACGTGCGCCAGCATCGGCGCCAGCGATGCCATCGGCTGGCCGTTGACGATCGGCGGCGGCGTGGCGTGCGCCATGGCGGGCAGCCAGGCAAGACAGGTCAGGGCGGCAAGCAGCAGACCGGCGTGGAAAAAAGGGCGGCTGGCGGCGCGCATGGGCGGACTCCTTGTGACGGATGGCGCTGGGCGGGAACGTGCGTTTGGACAGGCCATGAAGCGGCAGGTTCACGCATCGATCGGCCCGTCGAGCATACGGCAGTTCTCCCCGCCAGGAGGAATCGCGGCGTGCTCAAGCACTTGCGTGCGAAGGCGGCAATTGGTGCTTTACATCGGCGCGGACGGGGGGTAATTTGTTCGGGCGTCACACACAATATCTTGTGTTTTGTGACAATTGCCAACCCAAGTCATGGGGTTGTACCGCGCGCCATCGGGAGTGGCGCCAGGCACACCGGAGGAGACCATGCACGACCTCTTTCAAAGCGTTGCGCTGCCATCATCGTCGATGCGGCGGACGTTGTGCCCCGCATAGAAAAAGCCGCCGCCGTGCCCACGGCGCGGCGATGAATCGACCACCCTTGTGATTTACAGTCGAGAAGGATTCCGATGAGCACGCTACGCAAAAGCGCCTTGAACCACGATGCCGCCGACATCCCGTTGCAGCCCGCCTCCTGGGACATCTGGGACAAGAAATACCGCCTGAAGACCAAGCGCGGCGAGCCGGTCGACGTGACCGTGGACGACACCTGGAAGCGCGTGGCGCGTGCGCTGGCCGACGTGGAAGCCACACCCGAGCTCAAGGAAAAATGGTACGAGCGCTTCGTGTGGGCGCTGCGCCGCGGCGCGATCCCGGCTGGTCGCATCACCTCCAATGCCGGCGCGCACGCGCACAAGCCGAAAACCAGCACCATCAACTGCACCGTCTCGGGCACCATCCACGATTCGATGGACGACATTCTCGGCAAGGTGCACGAGGCCGGCCTGACGCTCAAGGCCGGCTGCGGCATCGGCTACGAATTCAGCACCCTGCGTCCGCGCGGCGCCTACGTGTCCGGCGCCGGCGCGTACACCTCCGGCCCGCTGTCGTTCATGGACATCTTCGACAAGATGTGTTTCACCGTCAGCTCGGCCGGCGGTCGCCGTGGCGCGCAGATGGGCACGTTCGACGTCACCCATCCCGACGTGCGCGAGTTCATCCGCGCCAAGCGCGAGGACGGCCGGCTGCGCCAGTTCAACCTGTCGCTGCTGGTCACCGACGGCTTCATGCAGGCGGTCGAGAGTGATGCCGACTGGCCGCTGGTGTTTCCTGTGCACATCAAGGAACAGGACGAGGTCGACCTCACCGACGAGAACGCCATCGTGTGGCGCGAATGGCCCACGCACGACGAATACGTCACCCGCGATGACGGCCTGGTCGCCTGCAAGATCTACGGCCACGTCAAGGCGCGGCACCTGTGGGACATGATCATGACCTCGACGTACGACTACGCCGAGCCCGGTTTCATCCTCATCGACCGCGTCAACGAGATGAACAACAACTGGTGGTGCGAGCACATCCGCGCGACCAATCCGTGCGTGACGGCTGATACCCGGCTGGCGACGCAATACGGCATGGTGCCGATCGGCGAGCTGCACGCCGCCGGCTCGGCGCTGTCGGTTTCCGTCGATCGGCGCTCTCTCGATCTGGATGGCCGCGGCGTGGAAGTGCGCTCCGCCAAACCCGCGTTCATGACTGCGCCGCGCGCGCCGGTGTATCGCGTGGTGACTGAGGACGGCTACGAGATCAAGGCAACCGAATGGCACGATTTTTATACCGAAACCGGCAAGGTCAAATTGCGCGACCTCAAGGTGGGAGAACGCCTGCTGGTGCAGTCGGGCAAGGGACAGTTTGGCCAGCAGGGCAGCGATGACCTGGGCATGCTGTTGGGGTTGATTGCCGGTGATGGGCATTTTACCAATCGTGGCAAGGATCAGCAGGCGGCGGTGGTCACCTTGTGGGGCGAGGATCGCACTCTGGCTGATCGGGTTGCGGCCTATGTCAATACGCTGATCGCCGGCGCAGCGCTATCCAGAGCGCGTGATTATCACGTCAGCCCAGTGGCCGTGCCCGAACGCGAGCAGGTATCCATTCGTTCGGTGTTGCTGGCGCGTCTGCTTGAGCATTACGGATTCACTGCCGCCACCAAGCTACGCATACCCGAGGTGATCTGGCGTGGTAGCGAGGCCTGCGTCAAGGGTTACCTGCGGGCGCTGTTCCAGTGCGATGGCACCGTCAATGTGTCAAGCCGCAGCCAGAGTTGCTCTGTACGGTTGGCTTCCAGCACGGAGCAACTGCTCAAGGAAGTGCAGATACTGCTGGCCAATTTCGGCGTGTTCTGTCGCATCCGCAAGCGGCGCAAGGCGGGTGATCGGATGTTGCCGGACGGTCATGGCGGGCTGCGCAGCTATCACTGCAAGGTCAACTTCGAGCTGATTATCGACGGAGAATCCCGTGAACACTTCATGGATGAAATCGGATTTTTGCTGCCACGTAAAAACGAGCGCTATCAGGCATGGCGCAAAGACAAGCTGTTGCACAAGTCGCAGCGTTTTGCCTCACGCATTGCCAATATCGAATACGTTGGTGAAGAGGCGGTGTTTGATACTACGCAGCCAGATCACAACGCAGTCATTTTCAACGGGTTAGTGACGGGGCAGTGCGGCGAACAACCCCTTCCGCCGTACGGCTCGTGCCTGCTCGGCTCGGTCAACCTGACCACCTTCGTGCGTGATCCGTTCGGGCCCAAGGCGCGTTTCGACATGGATGAATACCGCGAAGTGGTGAAGGTGTTCACGCGCATGCTCGACAACGTGGTCGATATCAACGGCCTGCCGCTGGCGCAACAACGCGACGAAATCTTGAACAAGCGCCGCCATGGCATGGGTTTTCTCGGTCTGGGCTCCACTTTGGCCATGCTGAAAAAGCGCTACGGATCGGCCGAGGCCGTCGCGTTCACCGAGGATGTCTCGCGCGAGATGGCGTTGGCCGGCTGGGAAACGGCGCTGGAACTGGCCGAGGAAAAGGGCGCGGCACCGGTGCTGACGCGTGAGTACAAGGTCAGCGCCGAAATGCTGCGCAAGCGCCCCGAAATGGCCGCCGACGGCTACAAGGTGGGTGACAGCATCCGCGGCAGCGTGCTGCACGCCAAGTATTCGCGCTACATGCAGCGCGTGGCCGAGGTGGCGCCGGAGCTCGTCGACAAGCTGGCTGGGACCGGCGCGCGCTTCACGCACCACACCTCGATCGCGCCGACCGGCACTATTTCGTTGTCGCTGGCCAACAACGTGTCCAACGGCATCGAGCCGAGTTTTGCACACATGTATTCGCGCAACATCATCCGCGAAGGGCGCAAGACGAAGGAAAAAGTCGACGTGCTCAGCTTCGAGCTGCTGGCCTATCGCGCCTGGATCAATGCCGAGGCCGGGCCGGCCTCGACGGACGCGCCGTCCAGCCTGCCCGAGTACTTTGCCGCGGCCGACGAAATCACGCCGACCGAGCACGTGGACATGCAGGCAGCCGCGCAAAAATGGGTGGATTCGTCCATTTCCAAGACCGCCAACGTGCCCACCGACTACCCGTATGCCGACTTCAAGGACATCTACATGCGCGCCTACAAGGCGGGCCTGAAGGGCTGCACCACGTTCCGCTTCAACCCCGAGGCGTTCCAGGGCGTGCTGGTGAAAGATTCGGACCTGGCCAGCACGCGCTACCAGTTCGAGCTGGAAGACGGCAGCGTGGTCGAGGTCAAGGGCAACGACGAAGTCGAGTACGACGGCGAAACGCACACCGCCGCCAACCTGTTCGACGCCTTGAAAGAAGGCTACTACGGCAAGTTCTGACCGCCCGCGAGCTTATCGAGATACCGACATGACCATCAAGATCGAAAAGAAAATCAAGGGCTTCCACGTCATCAAGCCGGAAACCGAAGCCGCCGCCAAGCCGGCGCCGGCCAAGACCGCACAAAGCGAGCCGGCCGAAGTCATCCACATGACCGAGGCGCTGGAGCGCCCGCAGACGCTGGTCGGGGCGACGTACAAGATCAAGTCGCCGTTGTTCGAGCACGCGCTGTACGTCACCATCAACGACATCACGCTCAACGAAGGCACCGAGTACGAAACCCGGCGGCCGTTCGAGATCTTCATCAACTCGAAAAACATGGACCACTTCCAGTGGATCGTGGCGCTCACGCGCATCATGAGCGCGGTGTTCCGCAAGGGCGGCGACGTGACGTTCGTGGTCGAGGAAATGAAAGCCGTGTTCGACCCGCG
>DASVGR010000064.1:0-9535 GCA_036379395.1 Rhodanobacteraceae bacterium
AACCGGCTGATGCAGGTCAATGCCCGCTCCGGTTGCGCCGCGCATGCTGGCGCCACTTTCACCAAGCGAGGCTTCACCATGGCAACGGCCACCGACGAAACCACCTACCAGAGCTACCCGTTCGACGCGCGCGCCATCGCGCACCGCTTTCGCCACTCGGCCATTTTCGGCGCACTGAACGCGCTGCAGCCGGGCGAAGCGATGCGTTTCGTCAACGACCACGACCCGCTGCCATTGCTGGCGCAGATCCAGGACCGCTTCGGCGACCGCGTGGAAATCCAGTACCGCGCCAAGGAGCCGGGCGCCATCGTGATCGACTTCATCGTGGTGGCGTGACGATGAGCTTCCCCACTTTTTTTGACCAGGCCCCGGCCGTGCGCGTGCATGATGGCCTGTCCGAACTGCTTGGCGCCACGCCCGACGGCATCGTCGATTACCACTATGTCGACGCCGTGCGTCTGGCTGGCCATTCGTGCCCGACCGTCGCCGGCAGCTATCTGATGGGTCGCGCCGCGCTGAAAGCACTGTACGGCGACGACCTGCCCGAACGCGGCGAGATCGAAGTGACCATGCCCGACGCCGAGGACGCCGGCGTGACCGGCGTGATGGCGCAAGTCATCACGCTTCTGACTGGTGCCGCGGCCGACAACGGCTTCAAGGGGCTGGGTGGCCGGCACGCGCGCAACAACCTGCTCGACTACAACGAGCAATCGCAAACGCACGACATCATTTTCCGCCGCCGCGACACCGGCGCCGCCGTCGCGGCACACCTGGATTTGTCGTCCGTACCGGGCGATCCGCGCCAAAGCGTGCTGATCGGCTCCATCCTGCGCGGCCAACCGACCACCGAAGAACGCCAGCTGTTTGCGCAACTGTGGCAAGACCGCGTGCGCCGCCTGCTGGAGCGTGCGGACGACCCGGAAGTCATCTGCGTCACAACCGCGTAAAATAAGCCGGATGAGCACACCGAACCCGACGATCCCCCAGCGCCCGGCCAGTGGCAGCAAGTTCACGTCACCGCAGGGCACCCGCGCCGTTCGCGACGGCATCAAGACCAACCACAACGCCGAGGTGCCCGACGTCGGCCCCAAGCCGCCGTGGCTGCGCATCCGCATGCCTTCGGGCGGCAATTACCAGGCCGTGCATGACATCGTCATCCAGCACAAGCTGAACACGGTATGCGCCGAATCCAAATGCCCCAACATCGCCGAATGTTGGGGCCGTGGCACCGCCACGTTGATGCTGATGGGTTCGGTGTGCACGCGCGCGTGCAAGTTCTGCTCGGTCGACACCGGCAACCCCAACGGCTGGCTGGACCCGATGGAGCCGCTGCAAGTGGCCGACGCGGTGGCCCTGATGGGCCTCAATTACGTCGTGCTGACCTCCGTGGACCGCGACGATCTGGATGACGCCGGCGCCGGCCATTACGCGGCCTGCATCGAAGCCATCCACAAGCGTTCGCCCGACTGCGCCGTCGAGGCGCTGACGCCCGACTTCAACGGCCGCGAAGAATGCGTGGCCAAGGTGCTGGACGCCGGTCTGGTCACGTTTGCGCAAAACATCGAAACCGTACGCCGCCTCACCCACGAAGTGCGCGACCCGCGCGCCGGCTACGAGCAGACGCTCAACGTGCTGGCCTTCGCCAAGAAATACAGCCCCAAGACCATCACCAAGACATCCCTGATGCTGGGCCTGGGCGAAACCGACGAAGAAATCTACGAAACCATGGACGACCTGCGCGCCCACAACGTCGACGTGGTGACCTTCGGCCAGTACATGCGCCCGACCAAGAACCACCTGCCGGTCAAGCGCTGGGTCACCCCGGACGAGTTCAACCACTACCGCGAAGTGGGCCTGGCCAAGGGCTTCACCGAAGTCGTCTCCGGCGCTTTGGTGCGTTCCAGCTACCGCGCCGAGCGCGTGCTCGAAAAGAACAATCTGGGGCTGTAAGCTTTTCGCCTCGGCAACCAGGGAGTGGTCATGCATCTGTCTGCAAAACAGCGTCGCCTGCGTGCCTGGCAGCATTGGCAAATGTGGTGTGCTGCCATACCCGTTCTTTTGGTCTGCATTGAAACCGGGGAATGGGTGGCAGGCCTGATCTCCCCGTCCAACATCATCTCAGTGCTCGGCGTCGCGACTGGTGCGTTTGTAGGCAGTCGCCTCCTGCGTCCGCTGGAGCGTTACGTCATCAAGCACTACGTCGTCCCTGCAACGGATTGAACATGACATCGGGTAAAGGAAGCCCTCACCGCATCGCGTTCGCCGCATCAGCCATTCAAGTTGCCATGGGCGCGCTGCTGGTGGTCCTTGGCTGGTGGGCACTGAACAGGTTTACCCTGTGCATCGGCATCACTTTCATTCTGTTCGGCGCGAGCGCGGTGCTGTTACGCCGCCTGCGGCCCAGCAGGCAATGGCTGGCCCTTGTTCCGGTCGTCTGCGGCATCGCCCTTCTGGCCGGTGCCGGGCTTTCGCGGCAGATCGACGCACACGTCACGTCCGTTCAATTGATCAGCCACCCGCTCGCGTACAACCACCGCATGGTCCACACGACGGGAGAAATCGTGGCCGGCAACGGCATATGCGAACTGATCATCCCCGGCCGTACCCTGTCTCCGGCCATCCGCCGGATCTGGCTGGCCTCCCGGAACGTCCACTGCAACGACCGCACCACGAGGCGTTGGCAGGCCAACATTTCAGGCACCTTCACTGCCCGGAACCATACCGGGCAGTCGCTGAAAGGTTTTTTGACGGGTGCTGTCATTACTCCCGTGCAGGCGCCATGACGCAAGGTTTCCATCAAAGCTCGATCGCCGGTAATGGCTTTTGATCCGGCCGAAAGCTTTGCCTTCAACCGAAAACGGTCAACCTGCACAAGCTGCCTGGCGCTGCGCCTCGTCTACAACCCCGTGGCCGCCTGCGCGACGGCGCGGAACAGGGCGCGGCCCTTGTTCATGGTTTCTTCCCATTCCTTGGCCGGGTCGGAGTCGTACACGATGCCGGCGCCGGCCTGGACGTATAGACGGCCATCCTGGATGACCGCCGTGCGGATGGCGATGGCCGTGTCGGCCTCGCCCCACCAGCTGATCCAGCCGATGGCGCCACCGTAGATGTTGCGCTTGGTCGGCTCCAGCTCCTGGATGATTTCCAGCGCGCGGATCTTCGGCGCACCCGACAGCGTGCCGGCCGGAAATGTCGCCTTGAGCACGTCCATGTAGCTCACGCCCTCGCGCACCTTGCCGCGCACCTCGGACACGATGTGCATGACGTGCGAATAGCGCTCGACCACGAACGACTCGGGCACCGTCACGCTACCCGTCTGACTGACCTTGCCGATGTCATTGCGGCCCAGGTCGATCAGCATGACGTGCTCGGCGCGCTCCTTGGGATCGGCCAAAAGCTCGGCTTCCAGCGCCGCATCTTCGGCCGCGTTCGCGCCGCGTTTGCGCGTGCCGGCCAACGGGCGTACCAGCACCTGGCCGTGATTGTTGAGCCGCGCCAGAATCTCCGGCGACGAACCGACAATCTGCGTACCGCCCAGGTCGACGAAATACATGTACGGCGACGGATTCAACGCGCGCAACGCGCGATAGACGTCCATCGGCCGCGCATGGAACGGCACCGACAAACGCTGCGAAGGCACCACCTGGAAAATGTCGCCGGCGCGGATGTACTCCTTGGCGCGCTCGACCATGACCTCGAATTCTTCGCGCGTGAACGACGACTTGAAATCGCTTTCGTCGATCGGCTCGGGATGCATCACCTCTGGATACGCCGCACCGGCATGGCGCAAACGGTAGGCCAATTGATCAAGCCGGCGCGCACCGCGCACGTAGGCCTGCGGCTTGGACGGATCGGCATGCACGATGAGGTACAGCTTGCCCTTGAGGCTGTCGAACACGGCCAATTGTTCAGCCAGCATCAGCAACACGTCCGGCGTGCCCAGTTCGTCGGGCTGATCCCACCTGGCCAGGCGCGGCTCGGTGTAGCCGATGGTTTCGAAACCGAAATAACCGACCAGACCGCCAGTGAATGGCGGCAGGCCGGTCATCATCGGCACCTTGTATTGCTGGCGCAGGCGCTCGATTTCGGCCAGCGGATCATCCAGTTCGCGGCGCTCGACCACCTCGCCGTAATCCTCGATCTCAAGCACGTTCGCACGCAGCTTGAACACGCGTCGGGCCGGCAGGCCGATGATGGAATAGCGTCCCCAGTTCGCGCCGCCCTCGACCGATTCGAACAGAAAACTGTACGGGCCATCGGCCAGCTTCAGGTACACCGACAGCGGCGTATCCAGATCCGACAGCACCTCGCGCACCAGCGGGATGCGCGTATGGCCGGCTTGCGCCAGCGCGTCAAATTCGGCTTGGGTAATCATGACTGCGCATGCTTGGACAAAACGCCACGGTAGCCAGATCACGCACGGACAACAAGCAATTGACCATGACGTTCAGTGATCAACCGATGACGATTCGGCAGGCACCGGCTGTACGGGCCCCACTGTTACCGTGCCCAGCAAGTTGCGGAAGTAATGACCGGCGATTTTTGCCACGGCCTTGGTGTACCCATTAGGCACCAGACACAAAACATCAGACTTGCCAGCAATATCCCGGCTCCACGGCACAACGCCTCCGCTTTCGAGCACGCAGAACCTGCGTGGGCCATTCCCACCGCCAGTTGCCAGCAACTGCCTGCGCATATGTTGCCAGGCACGCCCCCCCGCGACCTGATCTCCATAGCGCCTGCGCAATTGCGCATACAACTGTTGGGCGTGCAAACGCTCGACTGGCGTCGCCAAAGCCTTCATCGAATGCAGAACCCGCTCCGTCTGCTTGTTATCCTGCCGTTCGTCAGCAAGCTTCATCCAAGCCAAACCAAGCGCTACATTGGCAGGCACATGGTGACCATTGAAGTAAATCATGCCCAACGTGTATTGCGCATCCTTGCTACCCCAGCCCGCCGCCAGCCGCAGCAGCTGAAGCCCCTCATCGAAGTGGCCTTTCTTCCATGCATGCAAACCAAGGCAATCATTGACGATTCCCGGGAACAGCGCATACCAGCAATCGTGACACCCCCGACTGCATGCCTGTGCAGCCCTAATTGAGCGTATCGCAGATTGCAACGCCTGCCCCTCCGAGCCCCTTTGTGAATTGGTTGCTTTGGCACTTTGGGCATGCGCGCCAAAGGCGACAAACGCAACTGCACACACCAAACCCGCGGCAATTACCTTGCGAAAAATACCTGCTGTACGCATACAACTCTCCTTGAAGTAAGCTCACTCGCAGAACACACGACACGGGCAAACAGCCTCATCAATACGCAACTGCCGCGCGCATAGCGGCGATTTCGGCCGCGTAATCAGCGGCCTTGAAGATGGCCGAGCCGGCCACGAAGGTGTCGGCGCCGGCCGCGGCGATGGCGCCGATGTTGTCCGCCTTGACGCCGCCGTCGACTTCCAGGCGCACGTCACGCCCGCTCGCGTCGATCAGCTGGCGCGCGCGGCGCAGCTTGTCCAGCGTGGACGGGATGAAGCTTTGCCCGCCGAAGCCGGGATTCACCGACATCAGCAGCACCAGGTCGAGGTTGTCCAGCTCGTAATCGAGCCAGTCCAGCGGCGTGGCCGGATTGAATACCAGCCCCGGCAGGCAGCCATGCGCGCGGATCAACTGGATGGTGCGATCGACATGCTTGACCGCTTCGGGATGAAAGCTGATGCGCGTGGCGCCGGCCTCGGCAAACGCCGGCACAATGGCGTCGACCGGCTCGATCATCAGGTGCACGTCGATCGGTGCGGTGATGCCGTACTCGCGCAACGCCTTGAGCACCATCGGACCGATGGTGAGATTGGGCACGTAATGGTTGTCCATGACGTCGAAATGCACCCAGTCGCCGCCTGCGGCGAGCACGGCGGCGGTGTCTTCGCCCAGACGCGCGAAATTGGCGGACAGGATGGACGGGGCGATGACGGGAGTTTGCCTGGCCATGGGATTCCTCGAAGTGCGTGGGGACGAAGGTGAAGTTACCAGCCGCGCTCGGCCTTGATGCGCTCGTAGGCGGCATTGATTTCGCCGGCACGCTGCTCGGCGCGCTGGCGCAGTTCTTCCGGCAGGTCGCCGAGGCGGTCGGGGTGGTTTTCGGAAATGAGCTTGCGATAGGCGCGCTTGACGGCACGCTGGTCGGCATCACGCGCCACGCCCAGCACCGCATACGGATCGGGCCCGGAAGACGTGCGGCGCGGCGGCGCATAGCCGGCGCCAGCGCCCTGCCAGCCTTGCCGGCCGCCACCGCGCGCCCCGCCCGGCTGCCATGCGTAGCCCTTCATGGCCATCAGCGCCATCAGCTCCATGTCGCTGATGCGCAAGGAGGCTGCCAGGTGCCGCAGCAGCTGCAACTTCACCTCGGTCGGACCTTCGGCCAGCACCGTTTCGACCACCACGTCGAGCACCGTGATGGCATGGTCGCGACGGCCGCCTGTCCATTGGCGCAAGGCGGCCATGGCGGTATCCACGTCAAAACCGGGCTGCTTGCCGCGGTTGAAACCGGCGATGGCGACGCGGCGCTGCTCGGGTGTGAGGCGCCAGTGCTGCATCAACTTTTCGGCCACCGCGATTTCGGATTCGCTGACCCGGCCGTCGGCCTTGGCCACGGCGCCAAGCATGGCGAACAGCGGATCGATGAAACCCTCGGTCGGCGCCGCCCGCCGATAGCGGCGCGTGTTGGAGGACACCAGCCAGCCAATCGTGCCGCCCAAGAGCAGGCCCCAGAATTCGCGAAAGATCAGCAAGCCGATCAGCGCGCCGATGAACGCACCGATCATACGCGCGCACTCCGCACCGTCATGCCGAAAAGCCATGTGGCACGGCAGGCCCTGGACGTCCAGACAATCACGCGATTCATCGCCAATCCCTACCGGAAAACGCGCCAATTCTACCAGCGCCGGCCATCGGCCGACGTGCGCGGAGTACAATGCGCGTCTCCATTCCAGCCGGGAAACCCCACGTGCCCACGTGTCTTCGCAGTGCCCAATTGCCGGGAATGGAAGCGAGCTATCGCGGCAAGGTCCGCGACGTGTTCACCCTGCCCGGTGAGCGCCTGCTGATCATCGCTTCCGACCGCCTGTCCGCCTTCGACGTGATTTTGCCCGACCCGATTCCGGGCAAGGGCGAAATGCTCACGCAAATCTCCAATTTCTGGTTCGACAAGACCCGTCACATCCTGCCCAACCACCTGACCGGCACGCCGGTTGCCGACGTGCTGCCCGACGGCGTCGACACCGCCTTGTACGCCAAGCGCGCCGTGGTGACCAAAAAGCTCAAGCCGGTGCGCGTGGAAGCGATCGCGCGCGGCTACCTCATCGGCTCGGGCTGGAAGGACTACCGCGCCACCGGCAAGGTGTCCGGCGTCGAATTGCCTGCCGGTCTGCGCCAGGCCGAGCAGCTGCCCGAGCCCATCTTCACGCCGTCGACCAAGGAAGCCACCGGCACCCACGACGAGAACATCAGCTTCGACCAGATGGTCGCCTCCGTCGGCGGCGAGCTGGCCGAACAGGTGCGCGCGGCCACGCTGGCCATCTACCGTTTCGCCGCCGCCTACGCGGCCGAACGCGGCATCCTCATCGCCGACACCAAGCTGGAATTCGGCACCGACGAGGACGGCACGCTGTACGTCATGGACGAGATGCTCACGCCCGATTCGTCGCGCTTCTGGCCAGCCGACCAGTACCAGCTGGGCATCAGCCCGCCCAGTTTCGACAAGCAGTACGTACGCGACTATCTGGAAACACTGGACTGGGACAAGCGCGCGCCGGGCCCGTCGCTGCCCGAGAAAGTCATCGCCGGCACCGCCGCGCGTTACGCCGAGGCGCTGGAAAAACTGGCCGGCATTCGCGTCTGAAACAACCGCCAATCCACGGGCCGCGCATCGCGACATGATGGATGCCGGCTCCACGGATTGGCATTGCGCCAGGTCCCATCGCGCGCAGGCGCCCCCACAGGGATGACTGGAAAATCACGAGCCTTGCCTTTGTAGGAGCCCGCCCGCGGGCGAAAGGTTCTTGCCTTGAACCAGCATCCGGCCATCGCGCGCAGGCGCGCTCCTACAAACAGGATGTCTTGAAGCTGGGGTTTGCCTTTGTAGGAGCCCGCCCGCGGGCGAAAGGTTCTTGCCTTGAACCAGCATCCGGCCATCGCGCGCAGGCGCGCTCCTACAAAGGGGAAACGCCGCCTGCTTGACCCGGACAGGCAGCCTACAATGGCCGACATCGCCTTTCCGGTCCGCCGCATGAACTCCTGGCTTGCCCTGACCCTTGCCATCGTTTCCGAAGTGATCGGCACCAGCGCGCTGAAAGCCAGTGCCGGCTTCACGCGGCTTGGCCCCAGCGTTGTCGTCATCGTCGGCTACGCGCTGGCGTTTTATCTTCTGGCCATCACGCTCAAGCACATTCCGGTCGGCGTGGCCTATGCCGTGTGGTCGGGTGCCGGCACGGTGCTCATCACCGTGATCGGCGTGCTGGCTTTCCGGCAAAAGATCGACCTTGCGGGCATCGTCGGCATCGCCCTCATCGTGGCTGGCGTGCTGGTGCTCAATCTTTTCTCCCACACCACGGTGCACTGATGCGCTCGATCGACGACTGGTTCGAAAGCTACGGCTACCACCACCGCAACCCGATCAACGAGGCGGTCCACTGGGTTTGCGTGCCGGTGATCATGTGGTGCGTGATCGCGCTGCTGTGGGTCATTCCGATACCGCCCGGCCTGCCGGCGAACCCCGGCAGCTGGGCCGGGTTGGCCATGCTGGCGGCGTTTTTTTTCTACTACAAGCTGTCGCGCCGCATGGGCTTGGCGATGGCTGTCGAATTGATCGTTTTCGGCCTGATCACGAACGCGCTGTTCGGTGCGCTGGGCACGTTCGGCCTGCTGTGGCTGGCCGTGGCGTTGTTCGTGCTGGCCTGGATCGGGCAGTTCATCGGCCACCATATCGAAGGCCGCAAGCCGTCATTCTTGACCGATCTGGTGTATCTGCTGATCGGCCCGGCCTGGCTGACCGGCAAACTGATGCGCCGGCTCGGCACGCACTGGTAGGGCGCCGGACGGACCACGCCGGTCCGGCGCCATTGGCTCAATGTGTTGACACAGCGGAAACCGGCTTGACCGCCGTGGCGTGCGTGGCCGAAGCCGCATTGGCCGGCGCGGTCACCGCCTTCGTTGCCGAAGCGGCATTGGCCGGAGCCTGCGTCACGGGCGCCAGCAAGGCGCTTTCGGAAGTGGCTGGCGAGCTGGATGCCTTGGCCGCAGCTGCTCCGGCAGTCGCTCCGGCTTGTCGCGCGGCCGCCTGCATCCTCTTCGACACCGATTGCGTCCACGGATCGGTCAGCAGGCTGATCAACACCACGACCACACCCAGCACCAGACACGACAGCAACGTGCGCACGTACGGCAACGGCTCCCCGTCCTTGCGCTTGATGAAGGCCCGCATCAACGCCCCGCCCACCAACGCGGTGACGATGATGGCCACGATGTCCAGCACCCACTTGTGCGCC
>DASVGR010000065.1:0-12167 GCA_036379395.1 Rhodanobacteraceae bacterium
GCCGACGGCCGCCTGCGCTGGCACTGGGATCCGGCCCTGCTGGCCGGCGTGGTCAGCGAGAGCGAGCGCTACCAGCCGCGCCTGATGGCGGCCGCGGCGAAGGTCGACGTGCCGGTGCTGCTGCTGTCGGGCGGTCGCAGCGACGTGGTGTCGCGCGACACGGTGAACGAATTCCTGCAGCTGGTACCGCATGCGCGCCATGTG
Organism: Rhodanobacteraceae bacterium; assembly: GCA_036379395.1. Lineage (GTDB taxonomy): Bacteria > Pseudomonadota > Gammaproteobacteria > Xanthomonadales > Rhodanobacteraceae > Oleiagrimonas. The sequence continues at coordinate 205 of DASVGR010000065.1, forward strand.
GAGCTGCCGGCCGCCACGCACATGCTGGCGGGCGATGCGAACGACGCGTTCACGCGTGAAATCGCAGCGTTCGTCGGCGAGCTGGATCGTCATGACGCCCCTGCGGGCGCCGTGGCGGGTTAAACCCCAACGTAAACTGCAACGAGGGTGTCGAGATGTCCGTGATATTGACCCTGCTGGCGGCGCTGATCGCTTCCGGCGCCTGCGCCTACCATCGCACCGGCCTGCGCACGTGGGCGATCGCCACGGGTGTCACCACCCTGGTGGTCGGCCTGCTGGCCGGTGCGCCCGTCACCACGGTGGTGTTGCTGATCATCGAGGCGGCCATCGCCGTGCCGCTGCTGATGCCGGCGTTCCGTCGCCGCCAGATCAGCGCGCCGCTCCTGAGGATCTTCGCCAAGGTCACGCCCAAGCTGTCCGACACCGAGCAGACCGCACTGGAGGCCGGCACGGTGGGCTTCGAGGGCGAGCTGTTCTCGGGCAAGCCTGACTGGCACCAGCTGCTCAGCCAGCCCAAGCCGGAGCTCAGCGTGGAGGAGCAGGCCTTCCTCGACGGCCCGGTCGAGGAGCTGTGCGCGATGATCGACGACTGGCAGATCACCCACGAGCTGGGCGACCTGCCGCCGGCGGTGTGGGAGTTCATCAAGAAGAACAAGTTCTTCGGCATGATCATTCCCAAGCAGTACGGCGGCCTGCAGTTCTCGGCGCTGGCGCATTCGGCGGTGCTGCAGAAGCTGGCGACGATGTCCGCCACGGTCGCTTCCACCGTGGCGGTGCCCAACTCGCTCGGTCCGGCCGAGCTGCTGCTGCACTACGGCAGCGAAGAGCAGAAGAACCACTACCTGCCGCGCCTGGCCGTCGGCGAAGAGATTCCCTGTTTCGCGCTCACCGGCCCGTACGCCGGCTCGGACGCCACCTCGCTCACCGATTACGGCATCGTCTGCAAGCAGGTGGTCGACGGCGTCGAGACGCTGGGCGTGAAGCTCACCTTCGACAAGCGCTACATCACGCTGGCGCCGATCGCCACGGTGGTCGGCTTGGCCTTCCGCATGTACGACCCGGAGCACCTGCTGGGCGACAAGGAAGACCTCGGCATCACGCTCGCATTGCTGCCACGCTCCACGCCGGGGCTGCAGATCGGCCGTCGCCACTTCCCGCTGAACATCCCGTTCCAGAACGGCCCGGTGCACGGCAAGGACGTGTTCGCGCCGCTCACCACGCTGATCGGCGGCCCGCACATGGCCGGCCACGGCTGGCGCATGCTGGTGGAGTGCCTGTCGGTGGGCCGCGCCATTTCGCTGCCGTCCAACGCCACCGGTGGCGTGCGCATGGCGGTGGCCGCCACCGGCGCCTATGCGCGCCTGCGCAAGCAGTTCGGCCTGTCGATTGCCCGCTTCGAGGGCGTCGAAGAAGCACTGGCCCGCATCGGCGGCCTCACCTATGCCACCGCGGCGCTGTCGCGTGCGACCGCGGCGGCGGTGGATCGCGGCGAGAAGCCGGCGGTGCCCTCGGCGATCGCCAAGTACCACGCCACCGAGTGGGGCCGCATCGTGGCCGGTGACGCAATGGACGTGCACGGCGGCAAGGGCGTGCAGCTCGGTCCGAAGAACTACGCCGGCCGTGCCTGGCAGGGTGTGCCGATTGCGATCACCGTGGAAGGCGCGAACATCATGACGCGCAGCCTGATGATCTTCGGCCAGGGCGCGATCCGCTGCCATCCGTACGTGCTCAAGGAAATGGGCGCGCTGAAGATTGACGACGCGCGCGAGCAGCTGCGCACGTTCGACAAGGCGCTGTTCGGCCATGTCGGTTTTGGCATTTCCAACGCCGTGCGCGCGTTCGTGATGGGGCTGGCGTTCGGCAAGATCGGCAACGTGCCGGGCGATGTCTACACGCGGCGCTATTACCGCAAGCTCAACCGCTATTCGGCCGCGCTGGCGTTGTGCGCCGACGTGTCGATGGGCGTGCTGGGCGGCAAGCTGAAGTTCATGGAAAAACTCTCCGCGCGCCTGGGCGATGTGTTGAGCCACCTGTATGTGGCCAGTGCCATGCTCAAGTACTACGAGGACATGGGCCGGCCGGAAGAAGACCGCCCGTTGCTGGCGTGGGCGTTCCACAACAGCATGTGGGAAATCCAGATGGCGCTGGATGGTGCGATCCGCAACTTCCCGGTGCGTCCGGTCGGCTGGCTGTTGCATACGCTGGTGTTTCCGTTCGGCCGCCGCGAAGTGCCGCCGTCCGATCATCTTGGGCACAAGGTGGCAAAGATTCTCACCGCGCCCAATGCCGCGCGCGACCGCCTCACGACTTGGGCCAGCCTGACGCCATCGGCCAACAACGCCGTGGCGCGCCTGAACGCCTTGCTGCCGGACGTGATCGCCGCCGAGGCCATCGACAAGAAGTTCACCAAGGCGCGCAAGGCCGGCCAGATCACGGCGCACGAATACGTCGACCAGCTGGCACAGGCCGAAGAGCTGGGCGTGCTGAGCGAAGACGAACACCAGCTGCTCAAGCACGTGCATGATGCCGGCGCCGAGTTCATCGGCGTGGATGATTTCGCTCCCGACGAGCTGCGTGCCGCCGTGGTGCGCGAAAAATCCGAACCGCGGCAATTGCACGTGGCGTAAAAGTCAGCAAGGCGCCCGGTGCAACGCCGGGCGCCTTTTATTGATCGGCAAGGAAGTTGTCATGTGCAACTTGCGCACGGCGGATCATCTGCTGTACCGCAGGAACTGCATGGATGGCGACCAGCTCGACGTCCGGGTAGCGCAGTGCGAATACGCGGAAAACCTCGTCAGCAAAGGATTGCCCGATGATGGGCACACTTGCGAAATCCAGCACGACATGCCGGAACCCTTCGACGCGCAACATCAGGCGCTTGGCCTGCGAACGCGAGATGAGGTTTTCGTTGCCGATGCGTGCCAGGCGCACGGGGACGATCGTCTTGGCGAAGCTGTATTCATCCGGACCGCTGGAGAAAGCATCGAATACCTGTTTCAGCGTGCGCCGTGAGGCATTCTTGATCGACATCAATACAGTCGTGCCGGCCAAATCGCGCCCCGGCGGAGTCTCGGTCAGTAGATCCTTGTCGTGTTCGGCCGAGTGATCGAATACGAGCCCGCCCGAGGCGATATGGAAGAAGTCGAAGACGCGGGATGAAAAAAACACGCCTTCGCCCGTATGCTCGCGCGGATTGGTCGTGAACTTGCCTTTGGCCAATTCCAGCAAGGCCAGGCGATCGTCGGGCAAGGCAAGTGCCTTGGCAATCTTGCGGAAAATGCCGATACCGTCGTCCGACACCCACAGCATGGTGGTGCCGTCTTTGCTCAAGACGGTCAACGCCAAGTGCCGGCCTTCGGAGTGGTCAATGGCATTGTTGACCATTTCGGTCAAGCCGTAATGGACGATTTCATGCACGTTGGCGGGCAGGTTGTCCAGCCGCGGCGCGATATCTTGCGCCCACACGCGGTCTTCGGCCAAGCCGGCCAAGGCATAGTCGAACTCGGCAAATCGCGTCGGACCCAGCGTGTAGGTTGGACGCGTTGTACCTGAACGTGCCAGCCAGCCATGTTTGACCAGGGTCCGGGCGTGGGCAGCGATTGTTTGCCGGCTGAAGCCCGTTTGCCCGGCCACGTATCGCGTCAGGTCGCTCGGATGATCCTTGACGGCTGCCAGCAACGCCATGTCAATCGTGTCGGGCGCAACGTTGTCCATGGCGCCAACTGTAAAGCAGCTGGCGCAGATTGGAAAGCGGTGTCTTGTTTATTGTAAAGCGGTCACCAAGGGGAATTTTTGCCTACACGTTGTGCTCGCGCGTGGCGCGGAAGGTGATGTCGGGCCAGCGCTCCTGCGTCAGTTGCAGGTTGACGCGGGTGGGGGCGAGATACACCAGTTCGCCGGCGCCGTCGATGGCCAGGTGCATGGCGTTCTTTTCGCGGAAATCTTCCAGCATCTTCGCGTCCGCGCATTCCACCCAGCGCGCGGTGTTGATGTGCACGTTCTCGAAGCCGGCATCGACGTTGTATTCGTCCTTGAGCCGGTAGGCGACCACGTCGAATTGCAGCATGCCGACGGCGCCGAGAATCAAGTCGTTGCTCATCAGCGGCTTGAAGAACTGCGTCGCGCCTTCCTCGGACAATTGCTCCAGGCCCTTGGCCAGTGCCTTGGCCTTTAGCGGATCGCGCAACCGTGCCAGGCGGAACAGTTCCGGGGCAAAGTTGGGGATGCCGGTGAAAGCCAGTTTTTCGCCTTCGGTGAAGGTGTCGCCGATGGTGATGCTGCCATGGTTGTGCAGGCCGATCACGTCGCCCGGATAGGCTTCCTCGACGATTTCGCGGTCGGAGGCCATGAAGGTGAGTGCATTGGCGATCTTGACGTCCTTGCCGGTGCGCGTCTGGTGCATTTTCATGCCGGCCGTGTAGGTGCCCGAGCACACGCGCATGAAGGCGACGCGGTCGCGGTGGGCCGGGTCCATGTTGGCCTGGATCTTGAAGACGAAGCCGGACAGTTTGTTTTCCTCGGGGTCGACGGCGCGTGTGGACGTGGCGCGCGGCTGCGGCGAGGGTGCGTGTTCGACGAAGAAGTCCAGCAGCAGCTGCACGCCGAAGTTGTTGACGGCCGAGCCGAAGAACACCGGCGTCAGTTTGCCGGCGCGGTAAGCGTCTGCGTCGAACGCCGGCGTGGCGCCGTGCACCAGCTCCAGTTCGTCGTGCAGATCGGCCAGCGCCGTGGCGCCGATGCGCTCGGCCAGCTCGGGATGGTCCAGCCCCTTGAAGATGACGGCATTCTGGCGCGTGTGGTTCTTGCCCGGCTCGAACAGGTGCACCTCGTCCGTGAGCATGTGGTACACGCCCTTGAGACGCTTGCCCATGCCGATGGGCCAAGTGATCGGCGCGCAAGCGATGCCGAGCACTGATTCCACCTCGTCCATCAATTCGATCGGGTCGCGGCCTTCGCGATCCAGTTTGTTGATGAAGCTCATGATCGGCGTGTCGCGCAGCCGGCACACTTCCATCAGCTTGATGGTGCGCTCTTCCACGCCCTTGGCGCAGTCGATCACCATCAGGGCCGAGTCGACCGCGGTCAGCACGCGGTAGGTGTCCTCGCCGAAATCCGCGTGCCCGGGGGTGTCCAGCAAGTTAACGATGCGGCCTTCATAAGGGAACTGCATGACCGAGCTGGTGACCGAGATGCCGCGTTCCTTTTCCAGCGCCATCCAGTCGGACGTGGCGTGGCGCGCGGCCTTGCGGCCCTTGACCGAGCCGGCCATCTGGATGGCGCCGCCGAACAGCAGCAGTTTTTCGGTCAGCGTGGTCTTGCCGGCGTCGGGGTGGCTGATGATGGCAAACGTGCGGCGGCGCCGGGTTTCGAGCAGGTGTGCGGGCATGGACAGGCAAATGTGCGGTGAAAACAGGTCATTGTAATGGCCTGCGCCGCTGGCCGTGAATAGCCGTGACCAAGCGGCTGCGCGGCGTTGCGTGGCGGGATGGCGGGTGTTCTTTTGCTTCATCCGTCCATTCCACATGGCTATATGGACGGATGGACGTCTATACGGCTATTGACATGTCGATATGCGCTGGCTAAAGTGCTCGCCAATATCTCATCGAGACCGGCGGAGGGACAGGCCCTTTGATGCCGGGGCAACCCGTCAAGGCGCAAGCCTTGACACGGTGCCAACTCCTGCGGGGATGCTCCATCCACCGGAAGATGAGCCACTGGTCGCCTGGCCAGTTACCCATTTTCGGTTCTCCGCAAGTACTCGATGGCGAGTTCTGGAGAATCCAATGGCACTTGTCGCAGTTCCTCTTGCATCGTCTCCCGCCGCCGCGCTGACTCCGGTCGCCAAGGTGCGGACGCGCAACAATTTCAAATGTTTGCGTGGCAGCCGCAGCGTCAGCATGACGCCGCGTTACGGCGAGGGCAGTTGCGCGGTCGAGGTCAAGTACCTGTGGGCTGGCAAGCCGGGTGCGCCGACGGTCATCGTGCAGGGCGGCATCTCGGCCAGCCGCGACGTGTGCGACGTCGACGGGCAGGAACAGCCGGGCTGGTGGCGCGAGCTGGTCGGCTCGGGCAAGGCCATCGACCTGGATGAAGTGCGTGTTCTTTCCATCGACTGGCTGAGCGCCGACGAGCTGGGCGCCGCCTCGGTGTCCAGCACCGATCAGGCCGACATTCTGGCTGCCTTGCTCGACGCGCTGCACATCGGCCGTGTGGCCGCGTTCGTCGGCTCGTCCTACGGTGCCATGGTCGGGCTGGCGTTTGCCTCGCGCTACGGCCACCGCGTGGAAAAGCTGGTGGCGCTGGCCGGCGCGCATCGTCCGCATCCGCTGTCCACGGCGCAGCGTTCCATCCAGCGCAACATCCTGCGTCTGGGCCTGGCCAACGGCTGCATCGAGGAAGCCACGTCGCTGGCGCGTCAGCTGGCGATGACGACCTATCGCGGCGCCAACGAGTTCGCGCAACGCTTTGCCGGCGAGGCCGCGTTTACCGACGGGCATTTCCAGTTGCCGGTCGAGAGCTGGCTGGATCATTGCGGCAAGAAGTTTGCCGGCCATTTTGATGCGCGCCGCTACTTGTCGCTGTCCGAATCCATCGACCTGCATGCCGTGGACCCGGCCACCGTGCACACGCCGGCCACGTTGATCGGCTTTGCCAGCGATCGCTTGGTGCCGCTGTCCGACCTGTGCGAATTGCAGCATGGCCTGGGCGCCTCGGCCAGCCTCGAAGTGGTCGAGTCGCTGTACGGCCACGACGGTTTTCTGAAGGAGTCTGTCCGCCTCGCGCCGTTGCTGCGCGAGGCGCTTTCCATGCGCGGCTGACAGCCTCCGTTTTGCGGCGCCATGCGCCAACTTTCCCCATTCAAGCGAGTCAAGATCATGAGCAACCCCGTTTCCGCCACCCGTGCCGTCCGCGCCGGCATTGAATCCGATACCCAGCACGGCGCCGTCGTGCCGCCGCTGCACCTGTCCACCAATTTCAGCTTCGAGGGCTTCGGCAAGAAGCGCGCGTACGACTATTCGCGCAGCGGCAACCCCACGCGCGACCTGTTGGCCAATGCGCTGGCCGATCTGGAAGGTGGCGCCGGTGCCGCCATTGTGGCCAGCGGCATGGCCGCCGTCACCTTGGCACTGCAGCTGGTGCCGGCTGGTGGCCGCGTGCTGGCGGCGCACGATTGCTACGGCGGCACGTGGCGCCTGCTGGACGCCTGGGCGAAGAAGGGCCATTTCGAGCTGGAATTCGCCAACCTCACCGATCCGACGACGCTGGCCGAGGCGCTGGCGAAGAAGCCGTCGCTGGTGTGGGTCGAAACCCCGTCCAACCCGCTGCTGCGCATCACCGACATTCGCCACGTGGCACGGGCCGCGCATGCCGCCGGCGCGCTGTGCCTGGTCGACAACACGTTCCTGTCGCCGGCCTTGCAGCAACCGCTGACGCTGGGCGCCGATCTGGTGTTGCATTCGACCACCAAGTACATCAACGGCCACAGCGACGTGGTCGGTGGCGCCGTGGTGGCGCGCACGCCGGAGCTGGCCGAACAGGTCAAGTGGTGGAGCAATTGCCTGGGCCTGACGGGGGCGCCGTTCGACAGCTTCCTGACCCTGCGCGGCTTGCGCACGCTGTCCGCGCGCCTGCGCGTGCATCAGGAAAACGCGGCGCTGATCGCCGAGGCGCTGGAAGGTCACCCGGCCGTGCGCGCCGTGCACTATCCGGGGCTGGCATCGCATCCGCAGCATGATCTGGCCGCGCGCCAGCAGTCGGGCTTCGGCGCCATGCTCAGCTTCGAGCTTGACGGCGGCGAGGAAGCCATCCGCGCGTTCCTCGACGGGCTGGAATATTTCTCGTTGGCCGAGTCGCTGGGCGGTGTGGAAAGCCTGGTGGCGCATCCGGCCTCGATGACGCATGCCGCGATGGCGCCCGAAGCGCGTCGCAACGCCGGCATCGCCGACGGTCTGCTGCGGCTGTCGATCGGCATCGAGGATGGCGCTGATCTGCTCAAGGATTTGACCGACGGCTTGGCGCGCGCGCAGGTGGTCTGTCAGACCAAACGCGCGGTGCATGCATGAGCGTGGCACAGGGGGCGGCGGTCACCGGGAAAACGCGGTCGGTGGCGTCAGCAGAAAATGACGTCGCCGACAAACCGCTGCCGGGCACGGGCCACGCTGATACCGCCGTGGTCTTGCTGGGCACGGGTGTGGTTGGCGGCGCATTCCTGAAATTGCTGGACACACCGGCCGCAGCCGGGCTGCAACTGGCAGGCGTGGCCAATTCGCGTTGCCAGACGGTTGGCGTGGAAGATCTGCGGCGACGCGACTTGCGTCGCCGGCTCAAGGACGGGCTGGGCGAAAAACGCGACAACGCCACGCTGCTGGCGGCGCTGGCGGAAAGCCGCGCCACGCACCGCATTATCGTGGACGCCACGGCCAGCGCACATGCCGCCGCGCAACATGCCGCGTGGCTGGCCGAGGGGTGCCACGTGGTGACGGCCAACAAGGCGGCCAATGGCGGCGACCTGTCTGCATGGCGCGAGCTGCAGGGCGCGCAGCTCGCGGGACATGCTCGTTACGGCGATGCCGCCACGGTAGGTGCCGGCTTGCCGGTCATTTCGACATTGCGCCGCCTGCGCGCCTGCGGCGATGGTCTGCTGACGCTGGAAGGCGTGTTTTCGGGTTCGCTGGGCTGGCTGTTCAGCACCTACGACGGCAGCGTGCCGTTTTCGCGGTTGCTGCGGCGCGCGCGCGAACTGGGCTACAGCGAGCCCGACCCGCGCATGGATCTTTCGGGTCAGGACGTGGCGCGCAAGCTTTTGATTCTGGCGCGCACGGCCGGTTTTGCGCTGGGCAGCGACGAAGTGGTCGTGGAAAACCTCGTGCCCGAGGCCATGCGCGAGTTGCATCCGGTCGAGTTCATGGACAAGGCCGAGGCACTGGACGACCTGTTTGCCGAACGCCTGGCCCATGCTCGCGAAAAGGGCGGTGTGCTGCGTTATCTGGCGCGTCTGGACCAACGCGGCCACGCGCGCGTGGGATTGTCCGTGGTGCCGCCGACGCATCCGGCCGCCAACCTCGCCGGCACCGACAACCAGTTCGCCATCACCACCACGCGCTACCACTCGCAGCCGCTGGTCATCCAGGGTCCGGGTGCCGGTGCCGAAGTGACGGCGCAGGCGTTGCTGGGGGACATTCTGGCGTTGGGCTGAGTGTTGGTTATGATGGCTCCGTGGATCGACTCATCCGGGAGAGGGTGATGACGCGGATTTGTTTTCTGACTCTGTTGTTGATGGCTGCCGTGCCATCGGTCGCTCAGGCAAAGCAAGCTGCTGTGCGCAAGATTGTCATGCCATCGTCTCCGCAGGTGGTGCGTGAATACGCGACCATCATCCGGATTGATGTCGATACGCATGGCCAAGTTCGGGATACGGGGACGCCCACGCGAGTGCCAAGCCAGCTTGCCGGGGCTGTGCGCAAGCTTGTATCGGCGTGGCGCTTCAAACCGGGACAATGGCAGGGCCGCGCGGTATCGATACGGACTTGGGTTCATGCCTTCGTGGAAGTGGTGAAACGCTCGGACCAGCGCTATGGGTTGCGTGTCGTTTATAACGGCAATGGCCCGAGAATTTTCAGGCCGACGCCGGTCGGCGGCACTTCCTTGCTGCTGTTGAGGCAGGCTATGCGCGGGCACGATCACATTGATCTGCGCATCGCGTTCCAGGTGGATGCCGATGGCTCTTTGAGCCGGATTCGGGAAGTCAGCGGCAACCATGACGAGACACGACTGATGCGTCGCGTACGCAAGGTCATCGAGCATTGGCACGCCAACCCCATGTTGGTGAACGGCAAACCAGCCACAAGCCAGATGCACTTTCGGGTGGATATCGGCATTGATGCCAACGAACCACGTCGTCAGAACCGTCGTGAATCGGCATGGGTAAATTCTCCTCCCGGCATTCCGGTGGCCGTCGACAGCCCGTTGCAAGCACCGATCAAAGCCCATTCGTCGAGCTGATCGTGGCTGCACGATAACGACGCGTATTGACCGTGCGAGGAGTAATGGTGTCATGGTTAATTTCATCATGATGAGGTAATTCACCCTGACACTGAGGTTTGTTTTCGCAGTTGCTGCGGCGCGCGCGAATTGGGCTACAGCGAGCCCGACCCGCGCATCGATCTTTCGGGTCAGGACGTGGCGCGCAAGCTTTTGATTCTGGCGCGCACGATAGGGTTCGCGCTGGGCAGCGACGAAGTGGTCGTGGAAAACCTCGTGCCCGAGGCCATGCGCGAGCTGCACCCGGTCGAGCTCATGGACAAGGCCGACGCATCCGGCCGCCAACCTCGCCGGCACCGACAACCAGTTCGCCATCACCACCACGCGCTACCATTCACAGCCGCTGGTCATCCAGGGCCCGGGCTCCGGTGCCGAGGTGACTGCGCAGGCGTTGCTGGGGGACATCCTGGCACTTCAGCAATAATCCAGAGGTTGTTGACTTGATGGATTTGAGTGGGTAGCTTCGAAAGCTACACATTGCGTGCGTGCAACGCGTTCGCAAACAGGGATTGGGGAGAAGGGGACATGAAAGTGTTTCGCTATGCGTTGTTCGCAGCGCTAATTGTTGGTTTGTTGGTCTCGGGCATGATGCCTCGAGTTGCGGATGCCGTTGTCAATGTCCCGAGATCTGCTTGCGGTTGGGAACTTACAGACTTTCTGCCGGGAGGATCCACCAGTAGCGATAACATGACAGCGTTTTTTGGGCCTACCAGCGTGTACAGCTGGATCTGTCGGAGCGAAGGAGGTGGTTCCCCATCTAGTAATCCAGGCAGTGGCGCACGGCTACCCATGAGTGGTGGTCACTTCATTCCCAACCAAGGTGACCCGAAGCCGGCATCGGCGGCGACAGCAGCGAAGAACGCCGCTATTGAGACCAACTGCAACAGAGCTGGCAGCAGCGACCCTACTGACAGTACGACAGAAGGCGATCCGGTGGTGCTCGCAACGGGCAACGAGATTATGCCGGAGACAGACTTCCACAGTACCGGCCAGATGGGGCTGTCGCTCACGCGTACCTACGATTACTACTGGAATGGTATTGGCATTTTTGGTCGGCGCTGGCTGAGCAATTACGACTACAAGTTGTTGTTCACGACGCACGACCCGACATCCTCTTGCTACACGCGACCGGGCAATACTCCATGCGATCCGACCGGCAAACCGATCTGGGCCCTGCGCCCGGATGGTCGCCTGATCAAGTACAACTATTCCACGACACCCGTACCGGGCTGGTACGAAGACAAACCTTCTCCGATCGCCAAGATCCTCAAGACCGGCACGACGTACACGTTGTACGGTGCCGACCACACCGTTGAGACTTATGATTCACACGGGTTTCCGGTAACGATCAACAATCGTCAAGGCCAAGGCTGGACATTCGCCTACGATGCCAATGATTATCTGACCCGGGTCACGAGCAGTTCTGGTCGGTACGTCGAATTTGGCTGGAACAACGGGGTGTTGACCACGGTTACCGATCCGGCGGGTAACGTCTATCACTACAGTTACACCACGATTCCCGTATCGACTGATTCGGTGGCTACGCAATCGTTGAGCCCGATGTTGCGCAAGGGAGGGCCGGTGGACGACCCACCACCTCTGCCGCCCAACCCCATCCAGTCGATGGTGGCGCTTTTGACCAGTGTCACTCAGCCGGGCACACAAGGTGGTGCGCCGGCAACCCAGATCACCTATCACTACGAGGATTCGCGCTTCATTACAGCCTTGACGGGCAAGTCGATCAACGGCCACCGGTACTCGTGGATTACCTACAATGCTCAAGCCATGGTGTCGGAAACCCATCTGGCGAATAGTATCGAGGACTATCAGTTTGCCTACGTGTTGGACAGCAATGGGCATATCACCCAAACCACGGTGACCAATCCGTTAGGCCGAAAGACCACTTATCACTTCGATGCCAA
>DASVGR010000066.1:0-6929 GCA_036379395.1 Rhodanobacteraceae bacterium
CAGCGATTGCTTGCCGCGCGGTCCGCGAACCTGTTCGACACGGTGCAATTGCAGGCAGGTTTCATCCTCGCCGACGTCATCTTCGTCGGGCAGGAAGGTCAGATGCGTCTTGCGGCCTGCGCTGGCACGGAAGGGTTGGTATTGCGGCAGTACGCCGGTGAGCAGGGTGCGCGGGTTGGTGTTGACGAGGAAAGCCTGTTCGGTGAGCGTGGCAGATGTTTGGCCCAGCGGCAGCATGACGCTGGTGGTGCGCGCGTGTTCCAAGTCTGCAAGGTTGCTGTTGGGTCGCCATTGGCATGACGGTGCCGGGTGAACGCGCGGCACGGCGTCGATGGTCTGCCACTGCGCGGGTTGCAGCAGGTCTTGCAAGTCATGGCTGACCAATTTCGACGTGCCGGGTTTTTCATAGCCGGGACGCAGGAAGCAGGCTCGATGATCGTTGGCACCTTGGAAATGCTTCAGGTTGGTGTGGAAGATCACCATGTTGGGCGTGGTGCATGGCACGCCGCGATGGCGCTGCACGCGTCCGGCCAGTTGGATCAGAGAACGCATGGACGAGGGCTCGACGATGGCCCAGTCGGCATCCCAGTCGCGGCCTACCTCACACACGGGCGAGGCCAGCACGATGAAGATGTGCTGTTGTTCCGCATGCCCATCCAATGCATGACGAATGGACGGCAGATGGAATACGGATTCGGGATCGCCACGGCGATTGAATGTGGCGTCCAGCGTGGCTTCGATGGCCGAGCGTTGCAGCAACGGGAACCGTGCGTGGTAGACGCACAGGTGGATGTGCGTGTCGTCAGGCGCACCCAGGCGATAGAGTTCGCGTGCCACGTCAAACAGTGGCGTGATGTTGGCCATGCGCACCAGACCAAAGCTGACGCGCTTGTTGCTTTGGGGATCGGCATGGCCGTGGTTGGCATGCAGCTGCAAGGCCGCCTTGCGGATTTCGGCGGCGAAGGCGGCGCGTTGTTCCGGGATTTTCCGCGTACCGATGTCCAGCGGCCAGAGTTGACCACGACGCAGGACAGGGGCCTTGGCCAGATGCCGGCAGCGTTTGGCAACGAATATTTCGTGCGCTTGAGCAAAGGTTTTGACATCGGCGCAGGAGACGGTATGCGGTTCAAATTCGTCCACCCACAGGCAGGGAATATCAGGCGGAGCATCGGTTTGCGGGCCGTTGCCGCCACGGTTGCACAGGTAATGTTTGCGCCCCTGTCGGTAGGCCATGAACATGCCGGTGACCAGCGCGGGCGGCAAGGTGGCCGAGGACAAGATCACCCGCGTGCCCAACAATCCGGCCCAATGCACCAGGCGGGTCAGGGCGGGTAAATCGGACAAGCCGTAGTCGTCCAGTTCGTCCAGTACCAGATCGGAACTGAGCAGGCGCAGCATGGGGGCAATCTGGCGGCCGGCGCGCTGCGCTTCGGTGGCCGGCACCATGTGGTCGACGGTACAGGTCAACACGGGGGCTGCCAGCAGGCGGCGAATGGCGGGGTCTTGCATGGCGCGCGACAACAGCGCATCGCTGTCGCTGTTGCCCTCGTAGAAAACGTGGGCGTCCTCGTCGATGAGGTCTTGGATGGAAGCCGAGCCGGTTTGTTCGGCTTGACGCTGGTACCAGGCAAACAGCTCGCGGCTGGCGCTGCCGCCGACCAGCACGGCCAGTTCGTCATCGTCCAGATGCAGATCCTGGCGATAGCTGGTGCCGGTTTGCATGGTCAAGGTGCGCAGACCCAAGGCATAAGTCAGGCGCATGCCTTGCTGCGGATCGGCCAGGGCGTAGGCGATGCGGGCGTTGCCCAGCGTTTTGCCGCAACCGGTAGATGCCATGTTGACGATGAAGGCACCGTGTACGAGGGCTTTTTCGCGCAGTGCCGAAGCCGTGTCGGCGGCTTTGTCCTGCCAACGGAATTTGGGGCTGACGCTGCGCTTGCGCAGGCCACGGTGGTTGGCCAGCCGGGGCAGGTTGCGTTCGATATGCGGCAGGGCGTGGGCGATTTGTCCGGCTTCAAAGGCTACGCCGATGAGGTGTTCGTCCAGCGGCTGTTTCATTTGGCCGCTGGCATGGTCGGTGTTGGCGTAGAGCGGGGTGTGACCGTCACCGTGCACGCGCAAGGACGAATCGGGCGTGAGGCTGGAGTAGTGATGATCCGCCAGCATCAGGCTCAGGCGTGCCAAATGCATGATCCATGGGTTGTCCAGCAACGGCGTGTCGTGACCGGGAGCGTCTTGCCAGACCAGCAATTTGCCGGCCAGCCGGGCCGCGCGTTTGCGCCAAGTGGCGTCCAGCGGCAGGTTGGCGGCCAGATTCCAGTAAGGTTCGATGTCGGCATTCGGGTCAGGCCGGATTTCGTTCCAGTCGTGGGCGACCCATTTCAGTGGGTCGTCCAGGTAGTCGGTTTTCCATTCGCCGGCTTTGCCAAGCCAGTCTTGCTCGTCGCTGCCGCGTTTGTTGCACGGCACGACCGGCAGGCGGTGGTGGGTGACGATCAGCCAGCCGACGGCCTGGGCGATGGGTGGCAGGTGCTGGAATGGATAGCCATCCCGGGCATCAAGGCCGTCGCGTTGGTAGCGCTTGGGATCGGTCCATACGTGATGGTCACAACCTTCGACATCGGCCAGGCGCATCAGCCAGCCGGTGTCGTCATCGTTGCCGACGAAGGCCTGGAACAGGCGCAGTGAAACCCATTCGTGGCGGTAGGCATTGCGCTCGGTGAGCTCGCCTTTCAGGCGTTGCTGAAAGGCGATACTGGCCTTTCCAAGGTCGTGCATCAACGCGGCAAGTTGCGCCAGCAGGCCGATTTCGTTCAGCGTGTGCCAGTCGTTTTCGTCATTCGCGCGCAGCATGTCGTGGCTGGTGGTATTGGTGGGTGTGGCGCCTTGCTGGTTGAAGCGGCGCGCGTTGCCGACGATCCACAACAGTTCACTGTGGTTGTGGCCGTGAATCCAATGACAAGCCACGGCAGTGTTCTTGCGTGCGCTTTTGCGCAGCAGTTTGCGCAGTGTGCGCAAGCCTTCGGCGGTGATGGGCGTTTGCCAGGTACGGTCGCCACGCCGTTCGGCAAATTGATCCAGGAGGCGGCGGGTTTCCTTGAGCGCGCGCTTGCTGCACTGGCTGATCAGAAGCACATTCATGCCTTGATGCTTCCCAAGTCATCGGCCACGGCCTTGACCGTGTCGATCATGAAGTCCAGCGATTCGGTGCGGGTCAGCGCTTCGATGCAGTGCCGGCGGAAAGCCTGTTCCTCGTCACCCGCCATGGCGCACAGGAAGGCATGGGGCAGGATGGTGGCATCTTTCACCAGGTCGGCAATGTCGAACACCAATCCGCCGCGCCGGGTCTTGCCATGCAGTACGGCCAGACCATGCGGCAAACCGAGGACCCAGGATGCCGTGGCGGCCAAGCCGTAAGCCAGGTAATTGCCGTGGTCCAGGAAGCGATTGGCCGGGTCCGTGCCCGAGCCGCGCTTGGCGCGCTTGAACTCGCCGTAATGGGTGGTACGTGCGGCCAGGCGGAACAGGGCTTTGGTCAGGCGGGCTTCTTCGGTGAGAAGGTCGGTGACCGAGGCCGCTGCTTGAATTCGTTCCAGCGAAGCACTGATCAGTTGTGACAAGCTGGCGTCATCGACGACAAAGCCGGCATCAAGCAAACCCTTGTCGTGCAACCAACTGTCATGCAGCCGGTGCAGGCGGGCTTGCTGGAAGCGTTTGCCGGCGGCCAGGCGTGAAGCCTCGTCAAACCAGAACGAGACCCAGCGTTGCAGGTATTCCGTGGGGCGGTATTCGCTTTGTGGTGTCAGCCAGGCCACGTCCACCTCCACGTCGATGGCGCTGAACAACGGCGTGCCGCCACCACCGCAAAAGCCGACCAGCACACCGGCCTTGGCCAGCTCGCGCATGGCCGCTTGCGTGATGGATGTACCCGTGCCCAGCAATACCGTGGTGGTGTTGGCGATGGGGATGTTCCAGTACAGGGATTGCTTGCCGGCGTCGGTGACGTATTCCACGCGGCCACCGTTGACCAGTACGCGGCAGTGCTGCAGGTAATACAGATTGGCCCGCTTGGAATGCAGGATGGTTTTCAAGTCGGAAGGACTCAAGTCGTCCATACGGGCCCCCTGATGCTCGCATTGTCTTGTTGTACGGCAGTTTGAGCGTAGGGCAGTGGCGTATCAAATCGTGCGACAGCAACTTGGTGGTGGCCCGAATGGACAAGAAGGGAGACGTGCTGCCCGATTGCCGGACTTTCGATGCGCACGTGGCCTGCATAAGCCCATGCCACGCCAGAAGGTTGGCGCAACCGGGTGAAACCGCGACAATGGCGGGTCACTTGTCATAAGCCAGGTTTGCGTCATGTCCCAGACCCCCAAGATCATCTACACGCTGACCGACGAAGCGCCGTTTCTGGCGACGCATTCGTTGTTGCCCATCATCGAGGCGTTCACCAAGGCGGCGGGCGTCGCGGTTCAGACGCGCGACATTTCGCTGGCCGGGCGTATTGCCTCGCAGTTTCCGGAGGCGCTGACGGACGAGCAGAAGGTGTCTGACGACCTGGCCGAGCTGGGTGCGCTGGCGCTTGAGCCCGACGCCAACATCATCAAGTTGCCGAACATCTCCGCCTCGCTGCCGCAGATGAAGGCGGCCATCGCCGAGTTGCAGGGCAAGGGTTTCGCGCTGCCGGATTACCCCGACGAGCCGGCGAACGATGCCGAAAAGGCGGTCAAGGCGCGCTATGACAAGGTCAAGGGCAGTGCCGTCAATCCGGTGTTGCGCCAGGGCAATTCGGACCGCCGCGCGCCGAAGGCCGTGAAGGCGTATGCCAAGGCGCATCCGCATCGCATGGGCGCGTGGAACGCGGTCAGCAAGACGCACGTGTCGCACATGGCCGAGCATGATTTTTACGGCTCGGAAAAGTCCGCCACGCTGGATCGCGCCGGCAGCCTGAAGATCGTGCTGGAAGGCACGGATGGCCAGTCGCGCGTGCTGAAGGCAGCGGTGCCGGTGACGGTCGGCGAGATCGTCGACGCGGCGGTGATGAAGCGCCAGGCGCTGGCCGATTTCATCGACGCGCAGATCGCCGATGCGGCCAAGCGCGACGTGCTGTTTTCGGTGCACCTGAAAGCCACCATGATGAAGGTGTCCGACCCGATCATGTTCGGCGTGGTCGTCGAGCGCTTCCTGTCCGACGTGTTCGCCAAGCATGCCGACACGTTCAAGAAGCTGGGCGTCAACCCCAACAACGGCCTGGGCAGCCTGTACAAGCTCATCGCCGCGCTGCCGCAGGCCGAGCAGGACGCCATCAAGGCCGACATCGACGCGCAGCTGGCCGCGCGGCCGGCGCTGGCCATGGTCGATTCGGACAAGGGCATCAGCAACCTGCACGTACCCAGCGACGTCATCATCGACGCCTCCATGCCGGCGATGATCCGCGACTCGGGCAAGATGTGGAACGCCAAGGGCGAGCGCCAGGATTGCAAGGCCATCATTCCCGACCGCGCCTACGCGGTGATCTACGACGCGGTGGTGCGCGACTGCAAGGCCAACGGCGCGTTCGATCCGGCCACCATGGGCAGCGTGCCCAACGTGGGCCTGATGGCCGACAAGGCCGAGGAATACGGTTCGCACGACAAGACGTTCCAGATTCCGGCCGACGGCGTGGTGCGCGTCACCGACGACGCCGGCAAGGTGGTCTTCGAGCACGAAGTGGCCGCCGGCGACATCTGGCGCATGTGCCAGACCAAGGACGCGCCGGTCGCCGACTGGGTGAAATTGGCCGTCACGCGCGCGCGCCGGTCGAACACGCCGGCGCTGTTCTGGCTGGACCCGGAGCGTGCGCACGACGCGCAGGTCATCGCCAAGGTCGAGCGTTATTTGCCGCTGCACGACACCAAGGGGTTGGATATCCGCATTTTGGCGCCGGTCGATGCCATGGCCGAGTCGCTGGCGCGCATCCGCAAGGGCCAGGACACCATTTCGGTCACCGGCAACGTGCTGCGTGACTACCTCACCGACCTGTTCCCGATCATGGAGCTGGGTACGTCGGCCAAGATGCTGTCGATCGTGCCGCTGATGGCCGGTGGCGGCCTGTTCGAAACCGGTGCCGGCGGCAGCGCGCCCAAGCACGTGCAGCAGTTCGTGGCCGAGGATCATCTGCGCTGGGATTCGCTGGGCGAATTCCTGGCGTTGGGCGCGTCGCTGGAACATCTGTCGCGCACCTTCTCCAACCCGCACGCCAAGGTGCTGGCCGAGGCGCTGGACGCGGCCACCGGCAAGTTTCTCGACACCAACAAGTCGCCTTCGCGCAAGGTCGGCGAGATCGACAACCGCGGCAGCCACTATTACCTCGCGCAGTACTGGGCGCGTGCGCTGGCCACGCAAACCGACGACGCCGAACTGGCGGCCAAGTTCGCGCCGCTGGCCGACAAGCTGGAGCAAAGCGAGGACACCATCGTCGCCGAACTGATCAAGGCGCAGGGGCAGGCGGTCGATCTGGACGGCTATTACCGCCCGGACCGCGAGCGCGTGTTTGCGGCCATGCGGCCCAGCCATACGCTCAACAACGTGTTGGCGACGTTGGGCTGAGCCTGGCGCCAGCGGTCCGACGACGCATGGAACGCGCGGCCGCGTGTCCGCCATCGCCCGCGTGACGTGATCGCGTCACGCGGGCTTCTCAGCCGGCGTCGTCGAGCATTTGCAGATCGTCGGCATCAAGGACCAGTTCGGTGGCTTTGGCCAGCTCGCGCAATTGCGCCACCGACGTGGCGCTGGCGATGGGGGCGGTAATGCCGGGGCGTGTCATCAGCCAGGCCAGTGCCACTTGCGCCGGCGTGGCGTGATGGCGGGCGGCGACGGTGTCGAGCGCGGCCAGCACGGCCAGGCCGCGGGCGTTCAGATACTGGCCGGCACCGGCGCCGCGCGCGTGG
>DASVGR010000067.1:0-25608 GCA_036379395.1 Rhodanobacteraceae bacterium
GGGCCGCGCCTGGGTGTACGCGCTGGCGGCGGCCGGGCAGGTCGGCGTGGCCAACCTGCTGGACCTGATCGAAAAAGAAATGCGCGTGGCCATGACCCTGACCGGCGCCAAAACCATCGCCGACATCACGCGCGATTCGCTGGCCGATTTTTGATCGCGCTGATCGAACGGGTGCGGGGCTTGGCATGTCCCGTAGGAGCGCGCCTGCGCGCGAATGGCGCCGAAATGGGTTGGCACATCTGGCCATTCGCGCGCAGGCGCGTTCCTGCGAGGGAAACTCGAAAACCACCTTTCCCCGTCCATGGTGATTTCCGCCGGCAGAAAAATCGGTTATTCGAAGTCTTCCGTGGGATGCGAAAATGGCCGTCATCTTCCCGGATCGCCATGCCCATGCTGCGCCTGTCCAATCTCATCTTGCCGCTGGACCACCCGGCCGAGGCGCTGCCGCGGGCCGTCTGCGTCGCGCTTGGCATCAAGCGTGCCGACTTGCGCGGGTTCACGGTATTCCGACGCGGCTATGACGCGCGCCGGCGTGGCGCCATCGCGCTGGTCTACACGGTCGACGTGGACGTAGCCGATGAGGCCGCGTTGCTGGCGCGGCACGCCGACAACGCGCATGTGAAACCGGCGCCGGACATGCGTTACCGCGTGCCGGTCGTGACGCGGCAACCATCGCACCGGCCGCTGGTGATCGGCTTCGGCCCGTGCGGCATCTTCGCCGCGCTGATCCTGGCCGAGGTCGGCTTGCGCCCGATCGTGCTGGAGCGCGGCAAGGCCGTGCGCGAGCGCACCAGGGACACCTGGGATTTGTGGCGCAAACGCCAGTTGCACGAAGACTCCAACGTGCAGTTCGGCGAGGGCGGCGCCGGCACGTTTTCCGACGGCAAGCTGCACAGCGGCATCCGCGATCCGCACCACTACGGGCGCAAGGTGCTGCGCGAATTAGTCGACGCCGGCGCGCCGGAAGAAATCCTGTACCTGAGCAAGCCGCACATCGGCACGTTCCGTCTGGTGACGATGGTCGAACGCCTGCGCGCGCGCATCGTCGAGCTGGGCGGCAAGATCCGTTTCGGCCAGCGCGTCGACGATTTGCTGATTGAAACCGACGCACGCGCCGAGCGCCATGTGCGCGGTGTGCGTCTGGCCGGTGGCGAAGAACTGCGCGCCGACCACGTCGTGCTGGCGCTGGGCCACAGCGCGCGCGACACGTTTGCCATGCTCGACGCGCGCGGCGTGCATCTGGAAGCCAAACCGTTTTCGATCGGCTTTCGCATCGAGCATCCGCAATCGCTTGTCGACCGCGCGCTGTTCGGTGCGCAGGCCGGCCATCCGCTGCTGGGCGCGGCCGATTATCACCTCGTGCACCACGGCGCCGACGGGCGCTCGGTGTACAGCTTTTGCATGTGCCCCGGCGGCACCGTGGTGGCCGCGACCAGCGAGCCGGGCCGCGTGGCCACCAACGGCATGAGCCAGTATTCGCGCAACGAGCGCAACGCCAACGCCGCCATCGTGTGCGACATCCGCCCGACCGACTACGCGCCGTACGGCGAAGGCCCGCTGGCCGGCATCGCGCTGCAGCGGCATTGGGAGTCGCAGGCGTTCGAGCTGGGCGGCGGCGACTACAGTGCGCCGGCCCAGCGCGTTGGCGATTTTCTGGCCGGCCGCGCGACCACGGCCCTGGGCGAAGTGATGCCGTCGTACCAGCCGGGCGTGCGCTTGACCGACCTGTCCGCCGCGCTGCCTGATTACGCCGTCGCCGCCATCCGCGCGGCCATTCCGGCCTTCGCGCGCAAGCTGCGCGGCTACGACCTGGCCGACGCCATGCTCACCGGCGTGGAAACGCGCACGTCCTCGCCAGTGCGCGTCCGCCGCAACGACGATGACCTGCAAAGCCTCAACACGCGCGGCCTGTTCCCGGCTGGCGAAGGCGCGGGCTACGCCGGCGGCATTTTGTCGGCGGCCGTCGATGGCATCCGCGCGGCCGAAGCTGTCGTCGAAGCTGTCAGCGGCCAAGCTCACAAAGCCTGATTCAAGCACCGCAGCGACGCGTCATGGCCAGATGCCAACGCAGGAGCGTGCCTGCGCGCGATGCGATCAGGGTCAGCGCCGATCAGGCCTGCGGCTTGCGTGCCACCGCCAAAAACAGGGGATACTCGCGCGTGCTGCCATCGGCGGCCGTATGACGGGTGACGAAGGCCGTGCTCAGCGACACCTCTTCCAGCCCGGCGCCGCGCAGCCATTGCGCAAACGTGTCACGGTCAAACCCGTGGTGCGCGACGCCGGCCGCGTCGCCGTGAAAACTGCCGTCCTCGGTGTCCAGATCGGCCAGCGCGACGCGGCCGCCCGGCGCCAGACGTGCGGCGATGGCTTTCAGCGCGGCCGGCACATCGGCGATGTGGTGCAGCGTCATCGAGCTGTAGACAAGGTCGAACGGCCCGGCCGGCACGTCGGCGGGAATGGCACCTTCCACCACCGTGACGTTGTCGGTGCCGCGTTGCGCCAGCTTGCCGCGCAGCACGTCCAGCATGGCCGCCGAGCTGTCCAGCGCCGTCAGCGTGGCCACGCGCGAGGCCAGGATCATCGTCAGCAAGCCGGTGCCGGCGCCCAGTTCCAGCGCACGTTCCGTGCCTTGCGGCGCCAGCGCGTTGCGGATCGCGCGTGCCACTTTCTGCCCGGTCAGCACGCGGATGGGGTCGTCGTCCCACTGGTCGGCCAAGGTGTTGAAGCGTTCGATGTTGGCATCGGTGGCGGTCATGGACGGTCTCCGGCGAAAGGATGCCACCACCATAAACGCGCCCATCGCTGGCGGCGCTGCTCCAGGTCAACGCGTCCAGGTCAACGCGCCTGGATCGACGTGCCGGCTGACGGCCATCAACGCCCCCTTGCGGGCGTCTGGCACACTGGACGATGTTGATCGACAGAAAGGTTTGCTGCATGTGGTACGCCATCATCGCCACCGACGCCATCGGCTCGCTCAAGCGCCGCATGACGGCCACGCGCGCGCATCAGGCGCGCATTGACGCGTTGCGCGCGCAGGGACGCATCCTGCTCGGCGGCGTCAGTCCGGCGGCGGAATCCGAATTTGGCGCCGGTCGCGCGGGCTTTGTCGGCAACCTGCTGGTGGCGCGCTTCGACAACCTCAAGCAGGCGCGCGACTGGTCCGACGCCGACCCGTTCTGGGAAGCCGGCGTGTACGCCGACGTCAGTGTGTGGCCGTGGCTGCCGACGCTGCTGGAGCCGGATCTGCAAGCTCTGGCGGAAAAGTGAGCCCACAAAAAAACGGCCGATGCGCGATCGGCCGTTTTTTTGCCGCAAACGCGAACGCCATCAGCGCGCGCGAATGCCCTTGAACAATTCTTCCTCGATTTCTTCCAGCGAGCGGCCCTTGGTTTCGGGCAGCGGGAAGATGGCGATCAGCAGGTAGAAGACCGTGCACAGCGCAAACAGGAAGAACAGTCCGCTGTAGCCGACGGCGTCGACGATGTAGATGAACACGCTGCCCAGCAAGGCGGAAGTCAGCGAGTTGGCGCACAGTGCCACCGACATGCCCTTGGCGCGGATGGCCAGCGGCATCACCTCGGAAATGGCCAGCCACACCACCACGCCCGGGCCGACGGCGTAGGACACCACGAACGCCATCATGCCTGCCAGTGTGCCGTAGCCGGCGAACGGCGTGCCGGGAAACAGCAGCTGCACCACGCCGACGAACGCGGTGGACACCACGATGCCGGCAGTACCGAAAATCAGCAGCGGACGCCGGCCCAGCTTGTCCACCAGCGACAGCGCGATGAAGGTGACCACGAAGTTGACCAGGCCGATGCCGATGCTGCCGAGAATGGCCACGTGCAGGCCGGATGCGTTGAGCAGCGGCGTGGCGAACTGCAGCAGCACGTTGATGCCGGTCAGCTGGGTGAAAATGCCCACGCCCAGCGCGATCAGGAACGCCTTGCGGTAGCCGGGGCGGAACAGCTGTGCCCACGAGCCCTTGCCGCGCGAAGCTTCCTCGGCGATGACTGCCTTCATTTCGGCCAGCGAGGCATCCACGCTGGCTTCGCCCTGCGTCTTGCCCAGCACGTGGCGCGCTTCGTCCTCGTGGCCCTTGACGAACAGCCAGCGCGGCGAGCGCGGCAGCGCGAACAGGCCACCGGCCAGGAACACCGCGGCCGGCAGCAACGACGTGCCGAACATGAAGCGCCAGTCGCCCGTGCCCTTGAGTGCGTAATTGACGACGTAGCCGATCAGGATGCCGAAGGTCAGGCACAGCTGGAACAGCGCGATACCGCGGCCGCGCTGCCTGGCCGGCAGCGTTTCGGCCAGGTACAGCGGCACCACGATGGTGATGATGCCCACGCCCAGGCCTTCAATCAGGCGCCCGGCGAGAATCATGTGGAAGCTGCCGGCGATCATCACCAGCACGGTGCCGACGATGTACACGATCGACGACATGTTGATCGACCAGCGGCGGCCGAAACGGTCGGCCATCGAGCCGGAAAAGAACGTGGCGAACGCGCCGCCGAACAGCACGGCGCCGACGATCAGGCCGCTTTCCGAAGCGCCGAAACCGATGTCGCGCTCCATGAACGCCAAGGCGCCAGAAATGACACCGATGTCGAAACCGTACAAAAAGCCGCCCAGACCGGCGAACGCGATGACCAGCATCGCGGTGCGGGTCAGAGGGCAGGCAGGCAGGCGGCCAGCGGCGGGTGATTGGGTCATGGCAGGTATGGGCATCAAGCTCCCCCTCGGTCGGCGCGGTCATGGTTGCGCCGTGGTTGTTGGTTTGGGGGCGCGCGCCGCGGCATGCCTTGGCGTTGCCTCGACGCTCGCTCCCGGATCTTCAGGCCGCATGGCAACCGCGTCCGCATGTGGCGGTCGCGATCGGCCGGGCGGCCGTGCATGGAACGCGTGGTTTGCCGGCATGTCCGACACCGGGGACCACGTCGAGGAAACGTTTGCCCATTCTGGCCATGCCGATCAGGGGCGGATGACGACCAACGCACAATTGATGGCGGTCATGCAAGGCAACGTTGTCTCGATTGTACGTGTTATAGCGCATGTGGTGCAGGCTGCATATTCGACACGGCGATAAGGAAGCCCTGGATCGAACCGGGTGCAGGTGGCCCTGGATTCAATCAGCGCCGGCCTTGTGTAGGAGCCCGCCCGCGGGCGAAAGGTTCTTGCCTTGACTGACATCAGGCCATCGCGCGCGGGCGCGCCCCCACACGCGCTTCCACCGTTGTACGCTGGAGGCGAGTCAAGGTCGAGCCGATGACGACAACCGCCTCCGATGCCACCTGGATGCTTGCGCGCGACACGGATATCGTCCTGTCCGGCCATTGGAGCCGGCTGGTCGATGCGCGGCGCCGGCAGGCCCTGCTGGCGCAATGGCGGCAGCTGCCGCGCCCGGCGCGGACCTGCGCCTGGGACCTGCGCGGCGTGGCCTCGCTGGACAGCACCGGCGCCACCTTGTTGTGGCAAGCCTGGGAGCGCCAGCTGCCGGACCGTGTGCAGCTGACGGACGCGCAACGCCACCTGTTCGAATGGCTGGCTGCCACGCCGGATTTGCCGCTGTCGACCCGGCACGCGTCACGCAACCTGCTGGAAAAGCTTGGCGACGGCATCATGCAGGTGCTGGCCACGGCCGGCGGGTTGTTCCTGCTGAGCGGGCAATTGTTGCTGGACGCGGGCTTTTGCGTGCGCCACCCGCGCGTCACGCCGTGGAAGGAAATCTCCGCGCAGATCCACCACATCGGTGCCACGGCACTGCTGCTGCTCGGCTCGATCGGCTTCCTGATCGGCGCGGTGATGACCATCCAGATGGGGTTGGTGCTGCAGGATTTCGGCGCGTCCGGCATGGTCACCGGCATGATGGCCACGGCCGACCCGCGCGAGCTGGGCGCGGTGGTCGTCGGCCTGTTGATGGCCGGGCGCACCGGCTCGGCCATGACCGCCAGCATCGGCGCCATGCGCATCACCGAGGAATACGCGGCGCTGCAGGCGCTGGGCGCCTCGCCCAGCCGGCGCCTGGCGCTGCCGCGCGTGGTCGCCGCGGCGGTGAGCTTTCCGCTGCTGGTGGTGTGGACGTGCTGCGCCACGGCCATCGGCAGCGCGCTGGCCGCGCACGCGGAGCTGGCCATCAACTACCACCTGTTTCTGGACCAGATGGTTGCGCAGATCCAGCCGGTCAACGTGTGGATCGGGCTGGGCAAGGGCGTGCTGTTTGGCGTGGTGATCGCCATCGTGGGCTGCTATTTCGGCATGAGCTCGGCGCCGGACGCCGAATCGATGAGCCGCCACACCACCATTTCCGTGGTCACCAGCCTGACTGCCATCCTGCTGCTCGACGCCTCGCTGGGCGCGGCGCTGACCAACGTGGGACTGATGTGATGGTTGCCGCCGAACCGGTCATCGTCATTCGCGGCCTGGTCAAGGGCTACGGCGCGCAGGCCATCCATCGCGGCCTGGACCTGATTGTCGCGCGCGGCGAATTTTTGTCCGTGATCGGCGCGTCCGGTTCGGGCAAGACGACCTTGCTGCACGAGGTGATCGGGCTGGTGAAACCCGACGCCGGCTCCATCCACGTGCTGGGCCGCGAAATCAATCATCTGGACGCCGAGGCCGCGCGCGAGCTGCGCCAGCACTGGGGCGTGCTGTTCCAGCGCGGCGCGCTTTTCAGCACCATGAACGTGTACGACAACATCGCCTTTCCGTTGCGCGAGCTGCGCAAGGAGGGCATCGCGATCGACGAGGCGCTGGTGCGCGAGGCCGTGGCGCTGAAGCTGCACATGGTGGGCCTGAAACCCGATGACGCCTGGAAATTTCCGGCCACGCTGTCCGGCGGCATGCTCAAGCGCGCGGCGCTGGCGCGCGCCCTGATGCTGGAAGCCGAAGTGCTGTTCCTGGACGAGCCGACCACCGGCCTGGACCCCGCCTCGGCAGCCGAATTCGACGCCATGCTGGCCGCGCTGCACCGGGAGCTGGGCCTGACCGTGATGATGGTCACCCATGACGTGTATTCGCTGGCCGCGCTCAGTGATCGCATTGCCGTGCTTGATGAGGGAAGATGGTTGACGGTGGGGCCGCTGGCCGAGGTGGCGCGTTTCGATCACCCGTTCATCCGCGACTTTTTCCGCGCGCACCGCAACGAGGACCCCTTGCGTGACCTGCCCGACTACGGGAGCGCCTGATCGTGGAAAACCGCTCGCACGCCATCGTTGCCGCCTGTTTTCTGGCCGTGCTGTGCGTGGCCACCGGCGTCATCATCTACTGGCTGTCGTCGGGGCCGGGCGAGCCGCGCGCGTACCGCATCGTGACCACGCAGTCGGTGGCCGGGCTGCAGCCGCAGTCGAACGTGGTGTTCAAGGGGCTGCTGGTCGGACATGTCACCCAGGTGGGTTTTGACAAGCACGATCCCGACAAGGTGGTGATCGATTTTCGCGTGCGCCGCGGCACCTACGTCACGCATGCGACCTACGCGGAGCTTGCCAAGCAAAGCCTCATGGGCGGCGAGATGATCGAGCTGAAACTTGGCAACGGCGACATGCGGCCGCTGACGACCAGCATCGCGCATCCGGCGCACATCCCGTTGCGCCCCGGGCTCATGGACAGCCTCAAGGCCTCGGCGCAACGCGACATGGCCGACGTCGGCGCCATTCTGGCCAGCACGAAACAATTGCTCGACAGCGGCAATCGCCGGCATCTGGCCGCGACCATCGCGCAGGTCGATGCCGCCACGGCCCGGCTGGTGACGCTCGAAAAACAGCTGGCGCCGACATTGCAACGCATGCCGGGCCTGCTTGATGCCGCGCGGCGCAGCCTCAGGCAAAGCCAGGCGCTGCTGGCCAATGCCAACCAGCTGG
The DNA here is from genome assembly GCA_036379395.1 of Rhodanobacteraceae bacterium. GTDB lineage: Bacteria > Pseudomonadota > Gammaproteobacteria > Xanthomonadales > Rhodanobacteraceae > Oleiagrimonas. Next base: position 7,860 of record DASVGR010000067.1, read on the forward strand.
CCAGGGCTGCCAAGGCGCCGGTCGAGCGGCTGGGCACGACGGAGGATGCGGTCACGCAGCTGGCACATCACGCGGACACGCAAACCGTACCCGACATGGCCGCGCTCAGCCGCCAGCTGATGCGCACCACGCGCGAGCTTGACGCCCTGATCGACGAGCTCAAGGCCAAGCCGCAAAGCCTGCTGTTCGGCCCGCCCGCGCATCCGCCGGGCCCGGGCGAACCCGGTTTCAACGCCAACAAGGGAGACACGCATGAGCGGCATCCGTAGCGCGTGGTGGGTGGCCGGCGCCTTGTTGCTGGCCGGTTGCGTGTCGACACCGTCGACGGTCGCGGTGCGGCAGTACACGCTGGGCCCGGCGAACGTCACGATCGCCCCCGCGCATGCGCCGACGGCCGCCACGCGCGGCGTGTTGCGCATGGCGCGCATCGAAACACCAGACTGGCTGGCCGGCACGGCCATGCATTACCGCCTGGCTTATCAGCGCGACCATCAACTGGCAGCCTACGCGCTGTCGGCCTGGGCCGCGCCGCCGGCCAGCCTGCTGGCACCGCTGCTGCAGCGGGCGGTGCGTGCCGACGGCGCGTGGCAAGCCGTGATCGGACCGGGCGACACCGCCGCGGCCGCCGCCACCGTGCATGTGCGGCTGAACGCGTTCGGGCAGGTGTTTGCCGCGGCCACCGACAGTGCCGGTGTCGTCGATGCCGATGCCACGCTGGTGGATGACCGCACGCATCGCGTCGTGGCCCAGCACCATTTCCACGTCGAAGTGCCCGCCGCGGCCGCCGATGCGCCAGCCGGCGTGCAGGCCCTGACGCAAGCCAGCCAAAAACTGGCGACGCAACTGGCGGCGTGGCTGCGCACCGCGCCGCGTTGATCCGAATCCCCGGCTTTTTGCAACATGCAGGGTGGATAAGCGGCAGCGCATCCACCGACAGGCCGTTCGCTCGAAAAAGGGTGGATGCGCTGCGCTTGTTCACACTGCGCAGTACCCGAATTCTCTTGGCCTCCACCGGTTTCGGGCCAAGTAAGTGCCACTCGGGTCAGACCCTTTCCAGGCCGCCTCAATGTGAGATCGCAAACCCGCCCAAGATGCGCACCACGGCGCATTGATCCGAATACCCGGCTCTTTGCAACATGTAGGGTGGATAAGCGGCAGCGCATCCACCGACAGGCCGTTCGCTCAAAAAAGGGTGGATGCGCTGCGCTTGTCCACCCTGCGCAGTACCCGAATTCTCTTGGCCTCCACCGGTTTCGGGCCAAGTAAGTGCCACTCGGGCCAGACCCTTTCCGGGCTGCCTCAATGTGAGATGGCAAACCCGCCCAGGATGCGCACCACGGCCTCGGGCTTTTCGATCGCCGGCACATGCCCGCAGTCGTTGATGACGGTGGCGCTGATGCTGGTCGCGGCGGTCAATCCGTTGCGCAGGGTGTCGAGCGCGGACGGGTCGATGATGCGGTCGTCGCGGCACCAGATGCCCAGTACCGGCATGGTCAGCTTGGACAGGCGCGTGTCGAGGATGGTGTAGGCGGCCGGCTGGCGCAGTTCGTCGAACACCTTGGTCAAAAACGCGCGATTGGCCTTGTTGCGGTCCACCAGCACGTCGACGAAACGGCCGGGCAGTTCGGGCGGCTTGTCGAACACCAGCTTGGCGGTCCGGGCGAATTGCGCGCGGTTGTCGAAGATGAACGGGTTCTTGCCGGCCAGGGCTTCCTTGGCAAACGCGTTTTGCTTGAACTTCAGGCCGAAGCTGTCGATCAGCACCAGCGCACCGACGTTGGCCGGATGCTCGGACGCGTAATAGCCGGCAATCGCGCCGCCCATGGATTCGCCGACCAGCATTTCATGGTTGATGCCGAGCGTGTGCAAAAAGCCGTACAGACGTCCGGACTGCGCCTTGATGCCGTAGTCGTCGTTCTTGTTGCGCGTGGAGTCGCCCCAGCCGGGCAGGTCAGGGATGATGACGCGAAAATTCTTCGTCAGCCCCTTGGCCACTTTCAGCCAGGCGTTGCGATTGGCGCCGTAGCCGTGCAACAGCACCATGGTCGGGCCTTTGCCGCCTTCGTAATAGGCCCAGTCGGTATCGCCCACCTGCAGGTGATACGTGTCCAGACCGGCGGCGCTGGCCATGCGCCAGTTGTTGGCGCGTATCAGCCATTGCGGCGCCAGCAGGTAGATGCCGCCACCGACGATGATGAGCACGGCCACGATGATGGCCAGCATTTTCAGGCGCCGCAGAATCAGGATCTTCCACAGCGGGCGGTTGTCGGGAGCGCTTTTCTTGGACATGGCGTGATTGTACGTGGCGGACACCGGCACGGCAGGAGTGCCGGAAGGCACGAAGGGCCGTGCCGCCTGCGCGCGCCGGGCATCAGCGTGCGGCAAGGGCCTGCTGGATGGCCGCCAGCGCGGTCTGGATGCGGGCGCGCGGCGCGGCAAAGTTGAGGCGCATGAAGCCGCTGCCGGCGGCACCGTAATCGCGTCCCGGATTCAATCCCAGGCCGCAGCGGTTGACGAAGAAATCCGCCAGTTCCGCGTCGCCAAGGTTCAGTCCGCGGCAATCCAGCCAGGCGAGATAACTGGCTTCGGGAGGCGTCAGGCGCAGCGGCGCAAGGCGCGCGTTGACGGTGTCCGCGAGCATGTCACGCGTGGTTTGCAGATACGCGAGCAGCGCTTCCAGCCACGGTTCGCCATCGCGCCACGCGGCCTGCGCGGCGGTCAGCGCGAACGGGGACAGGTTTTCCAGGTGATGCGCGGCCAGCGCGCGTCGCAGCGTGTCGCGCAGGGTCGCGTCGCTTACCGCCAGCACACACAGCGGCAGGCCTTGCACGTTGAACGGCTTGGCCGGCGACACGGCGCTGATGATGCGGTCGCCACGTTCGGCCAGTCGGCCCAGCGGCGTGTACGGCGTGCCGGGGTAGGCCAGATCGCCGTGTACTTCGTCGCTGAACACGACCAGATGGTGGCGGCGGGCGTGGGCGAGCAGGCCGTCCAGTTCGGTTTCGGTCCACGCGCGGCCGACCGGATTGTGCGGGTTGCACAGCAGCAGCAGGCGCGCCTGCGCGGCTTGTCGGTCCAGCGCGTCCAGATCCATGGCGTAGCGGCCGTCGGTCGCACGCAAGGGGTTGGCGATGACGCGCCGGCCCAGTTCCTGCGGCATGGCCTCGAACGGGCCGTACACCGGCGGCTGCGTGATGACGCCGTCGCCGGGTTGCGTCAGCGCGGTGATGATCGACGCCAACGCCGGCAAGGTGCCGGGCACCACCAGCAGGTTGTCGCGCGGGATGTGCCAGCCGTGGCGGCGCGCGTACCAGTCGATGGCGGCGTCGTGGAAGCTGTCGGGGATGGTGGTGTAGCCGTAGATCGGGTGCCGCGCGCGTTCGGCGAGTGCCTCAGCCACGCACGGCGGCGCGGCGAAATCCATGTCGGCGACCCACAGCGGCATCACATCGGCGCGGCCGAACTTGATGCCGCGCTCGGCGTATTTGACGGCATGGGTGCCACGCCGGTCGATGGCATGGTCGAAATCGAAAACAGAGGGAGTTGGCATGGCCGGACCGGAGTTGCGAAACCATGCCAGCATAACCGCGTGGTAATGGCTGATCGTAGGAGCGCGCCTGCGCGCGATGGCCGGATGCCGATGGCAAGGCAAGATCCTTTCGCCCGCAGGCGGGCTCCTACCAAAATGCGGGGGTCAGTGCGCGGTTTCCACGATGCGCTCGAACGGCGGCAGCGCGCGCAGCATGTTGGTGCCGTAGCGCTTGGCCACGATGCGCCGGTCCAGCAGCACGATGCGGCCGCGGTCGTCCTCGGAGCGGATCAGGCGGCCGCAGTATTGCGTCAAAAGACGCGTGGCCTGCGGCACGGTAACCTCGAAAAACGGGTTGCGCCCGCATGATTCGAGCCATTCGGCGTAGGTCGCGCCGACCGGATCAGTAGGCACGGCGAACGGGATTTGCGTCACCACCACCGTCTCGCACAGCTTGCCGGGCAGGTCGAGGCCTTCGCCGAAGGATGCCAGGCCGAACAGCGTGCTGCCGTGGCCGGCTTCGATGTCCTTGACGTGCGCGGCGATCAATTCGCCCTTGGCGCGGGCGCCTTGCGCGCGCACGCGGCGCACGCGCGCGATGGGCAAAAGCTGCAGCACGCGCTCCAGTTTGGCGCGCGAGGTGAACAGCACCAGATTGCCGGCGTCCCAGTCGAGATGGGCGTCCAGCCAGTCGCTGATGGCTTGCGCGTGGGCTTCGCGCTCGTTCGGCATCGCGCTTACGGCGGGTACTTCCAGACGCGCCTGGCGGGCCAGATCGAACGGCGAGGGCAGGCTTTGCGTTTGCGCGTCGTCGGGCAGGCCGATGGCGTCGGCAAAATCGCGGAAATTGCCGCCCACGCTCAGGGTGGCGGAGGTGACGACCACGCCGGCCGCGTTGCCCCACAGCACGCGCTTCAGAAGCGGCGCGGCCGACACCGCCGAGGCGTGGCAGATGAACTGGTTGTCTTCGGTGCGGCTGACCCAGCGCGCGCCGGGCGGCGCGTCGTCGCCGACATCGGTGGTGCTGCCGGCCCAGGCGATCCATGTGCCGACCTGGGTTTCGATGCGCTCCATGGCGATGCCCAGCTCGCGCAGCAGCGCGTCGCGCGTGGGGCCGCCTTCAGTCATTTCCGACACCGCGCGTTGCACGGCCATCAGCCAGCGCTGGATGTCGACGGTCTGCGTGGCCAGTGCGCGCGCGTGGATGACCCAGTCTTCGGGTAGTTGGCCCAGGGATGCGCGGTAGACCGGTTCGCGCTCGGCCGGGTCGGGCGTCCAGGTGAGCGCGATGGCGTTTTCGATGGCTTGCAGGGCGTCGATCAGCTCCTGCAGTTTGGCCTCGGCGGTGTCTGGATCGTAGCGGCCAAGGCGTTCCTTGTCGGTCAGCGAATAGGCCGCCAGCGCCTGCCGCGACAAGCGCCCCAGATGCCGCCGCGTGGCGCCCAGATGCACGTGCGTGGCGCCACGGTCGATGGCCTTGGCGGGCAGGTGGTGGCCTTCGTCGAACACGTAGAACGTGGCTTCGGGCTTGGGCAGGATGATGCCGCCGTAGCCGCCGTCCTCGCCCGGCATGGCCAGGTCGGCCAGCACCAGGTCGTGGTTGGCCACGATGATGTCGGCGTCGTCGACCTTGCGTCGCGCGGTGTAGAACGGGCACTGCATGAAAAACGCGCATTTGCGGTTGGTGCAGCCGCCGGCCGTGGTGGTCACCATTTGCCGCACGGCCGGGCTGATGGCAACCGGTGCGCTGTCCAGATCGCCGTCCCATTCCTTGTGCGAGAAGGTTTCGTCGAGCTTGGCCAGCGCGCTCTTGTCGCGCTCGCCCGGCGCCTTGGCCCACAGCGCCAGATCGGCGTCGAAGCCCAGGCCCATCTGGGTATCGTCGAAACTGCCCATGGCCTGATTCAAGTTGCGCGGGCACAGGTAGCGGCCGCGGCCCTTGGCCAGCGCGACGCGCAGCGTGAGGCCGTTCATGGCCAGATAGCGCGGGATGTCCTGATTGACCAGCTGCTCCTGCAGGGCCACGGTCGCGGTGGCGATGACGAGTTTCTTGTCCAGCGCGCGCGCCACGTCCACGGCCGCGATGAGGTAGGCCATGGACTTGCCGGTGCCGGTCGGCGCTTCGATGACGGCGTTGCCGCCCTCGGCGAAAGTGTTGGCCACGGTGGCGATCATGCGCCCCTGCGCGGCACGCACGCGGTAGCCGGGCAGTTGCTCTTTCAGCTTGGCGTAGGCGGCGCGGATGGCGTCCTTGGTGGCGTCGGCGAGCATGGCGTCAGCGCGGCGGCGCGGCCAGCTCGCGCGCGTCGAGAAAACCGTCGTGGTTGACGTCCTGCCGGTGGAACTGGCGTGCCACCTGGCGGCGATGAGCGGCTTGCGTCAGTGGTTTTTTGGCATGCGTGCCGCGTGGAAATTCGTCCGGCTCGATGACGCCGTCGCCGTTGGCGTCCAGCCGCGCGAAGCCGCGCGCCATGTAGGCCTGATATTCGGCCAGGCTGACGTGGCCGTCGTGGTTGGTGTCGAACAGGGCCATCAATGGCGAGGACGTTCCGGCCATGGCCGGCAGCGCGATCAGGAGGCTGATCGCGCCACTGGCCAGAAGGCGGATGCCGGCACGATCCACGCTCAGCGCACGCCGCCGTGGATGCCGATGAACTGCAAAAACTCGATGCGCGTGCGCGGATCGTCGCGGAACATGCCGGTCATGTCGGACGTGATCATCGACACGCCGCGCTTGTGCACGCCGCGCGTGGTCATGCATTCGTGGCTGGCGTCGATGACCACGGCCACGCCCAGCGGATCGAGCGATTGCTGGATGCACTGGGTGATTTGCGCGGTGAGTTTTTCCTGCACCTGCAGGCGCCGCGCGAAGGCGTCGACCACGCGCGCCAGCTTGCTGATGCCGACCACGCGGTTGCGCGGCATGTAGCCGACGTGCGCGTGGCCGATGATCGGCGCCAGATGGTGCTCGCAGTGGCTTTCGAATTCGATGTCGCGCAGCACCACCATCTGGTCGTAGTGGGCCACTTCCTCGAAGGTGCGGGTGAGGTATTCGGCCGGGTCTTCCGCGTAGCCGGAAAACCAGTCGCCGTAAGCCTTGACTACGCGCTTGGGGGTGTCGAGCAGGCCTTCGCGTGTCGGATCATCGCCGGCCCAGCGCAACAGGGTGCGCACCGCTTCCTCGGCTTGCTCGCGGGTGGGTTTGACGCTGTCGTTCATGCCGGTGCCTCGTGGCGCAAAACGCTAGTTTAGCCGGTTGATGCGGGCCGCACTTGAGGATGATTTTTGTGGGAGCGCGCCCGCGCGCGATGGCGAGGCGCCGCCAGTATGTGGCAAGACCCCTTCGCGCGCGGGCGTGCTTCCAACAGGCTGACAGGTTGATCGAGAGCTGCATGGCCGCGCTTGCGTGGGCGCGGCTCAGTCGTCGGATGCGTCATCCAGCTCGGGGACGTCGTCGAGCAGCTTGCCGGCGGTGTCGCCGTCGAGCAGTTCCACGCCGCGCAGCTTGCGGTCGATGGCGCGCGTGCGCACTTCGGCGCTGTCGATGGATTTGCGCACCGTGTCGAGCTGGCGGCGGGTTTTTTCCAGCACCGTGCCGAACTTGCCGAACTCGGTTTTGACCGCGCCCAGCAGTTGCCACACTTCGCTGGAGCGTTTTTCGATGGCCAGCGTGCGGAAGCCCATTTGCAAGGCGTTGATGATGGCGGTCAGCGTGGTCGGGCCGGCGACGGTGACACGGTAGTCGCGCTGCAGCGCCTCGAACAGGCCGGGGCGGCGGATGACTTCGGCGTACAGGCCTTCGGTGGGCAAAAACAGGATGGCGAAGTCGGTGGTGGCCGGTGGCGACACGTATTTGGCGTGGATGGTCTTGGCCTCGTCGCGCACGCGCCGTTCCAGTGCCAGGGCGGCGGCAGTGGCGGCATCGGCATCGGCCGCTTCCTGCGCGTCCAGCAGGCGTTCGTAATCCTCGCGCGGAAACTTGGCGTCGATCGGCAGCCAGACGGGGTGGTCGGCATCGGCGCCGGGCATGCGCAGGGCAAACTCCACGCGGTCGTTGGAGCCGGGCACGGTGGCGCAGTTGGCCTCGTACTGGCCGGGCGTGAGCAGCTGGTCGATCAGGGCGCCGAGCTGCACTTCGCCCAGGATGCCGCGCGTCTTGACGTTGCCCAGCACGCGCTTCAGGTCGCCCACGCCGGTGGCCAGGGTCTGCATTTCACCCAGGCCGCGCTGCACGGCTTCGAGGCGTTCGGACACCAGCTTGAACGATTGCCCGAGGCGGGTTTCCAGCGTCGATTGCAGTTTTTCGTCGACCGTGGCGCGCATTTTTTCCAGTTGCGCGGCGTTGTCGGTTTGCAGCGACTTGAGCTGCGCGTCCAGCGTGGCACGCATTTCGTGCATGCGCTGCAGGTGGCTTTCGCCCAGCTTCTGCAGGCTGTCGCGCAATTGTTCGCCGAAGCGCTGCATGGCCTGGTGGTTGTCGATGCCGGCTTTGCGCGCGTCTTCGGACAGCTTGTTGCGCAGCCCGTCCAGCGCCTGCGTGGTGCGCTCGATGGACTGGCCCAGACGCTGGTCGAAACTGTCGATGCGCGCGCGCTGCTGCTGGTTGCTGTCAGCCAGTTGCTGCTGCACGTGGGCGCGGAAGGTTTCGAATGACTGCGCCAGCTCGCCGCGCCCGGCGCGCTGTTCCTCGCGCAGGGCGCGCTCGACACGCGCGTAGTCGTCCTTCAGCGCGTCCAGCCGCGCCGGCAGGTCGCCCTGTGTGCGACGGGTCAGCGACAGGGCTTGCAGGACCAGCGCCAGCACGGCGAGCACCAGCAGCACGATCAACAGGATGGCGGTCAATGACATGATGTTTTCCTTGCGATGCATCAAGTGTACGGCCAGCCGTCTCACGCGTTGCGACGGCGCGCGGCGGGCGTGGCATGATGGCTTGGTCTGACGCGTCGGAGATCCCATGGAACACGAATACGACTACCTCATCATCGGTGCCGGCATGACCGGCGACGCGGCGGCCAAGGCCTTGCGCAAGGCCGACGAGGGCGCCAGTGTCGCGATCCTGGGCGACGAGGCCGACGGTCCGTACGAGCGTCCGCCGCTGTCCAAGGCGTTGTGGAAGGACGGCGCGGACGAATCCAGCGTGGATCTGGCGACTTCCGCGGCCGGCGTGGACGTGCATCCGGGCCGGCGCGCCGTCAGCCTGGATCCCTCCGATCGCGCGGTCGAGGACGATCAAGGCGACGTGTGGCATTACCGCCGCCTGCTGCTGGCCACCGGCGCCACGCCGCGGTTGTTCTCGTTGCCGCATCACGAGCGCGTCATCGCCTTCCGCACCCTGGCCGACTACCGCAAGCTGCGCGCGCTGGCCAAGCCCGGCGCCAACGCCGTGGTTGTCGGTGGCGGCTTCATCGGCAGCGAGCTGGCCGCGGCGCTGGTCGGCGCCGGCTGCAAGGTCACCATGGTGTTTCCGGAAGACGCCATCGGCTCGGCGCGCTTTCCCGAAAGCCTCGCCGATTTTCTGAACGACTATTACCGCGAACATGGCGTGACGCTGCGCACCGGGCTGACCGTCACCGGCGGCACGGCCGACGACGCGGGCGTGGATTTGACGCTGTCCGACGGCAGTACCTTGCATGCCGACGTGGTGGTCGCGGGCCTTGGCGTGACGCCGAACGTCGAACTGGCCAAGGCCGCCGGGCTGGAGGTCGACAACGGCATCGTCGTCGACGAACACCTGCGCACCGCCGAGCCGGACATCTGGGCCGCCGGCGACGTGGCGTGTTTTCCCAATCCGGCATTGGACCGCCAGCTGCGTGTCGAGCACGAAAACGCGGCCATCGACATGGGCGTGGTTGCCGGCAAGGCCATGGCCGGCGAGGACGCCAGCTACACCACGCTGCCGTTTTTCTACTCCGACCTGTTCGACCTGGGCTACGAAGCCGTCGGCATCCTCGATTCGCGGCTGGAAGTGTTCGAGGACTGGAAAACGCCGTATCAGGAAGGCGTGTGTTATTACCTCGACGCGGGCCGCGTGGTCGGCGTGCTGCTGTGGAACACGTGGGGCCAGGTGGACGTGGCGCGTGCACTCATTGCCAAGCCCGGCCCGATCGACGTGGAGTCGTTGCGCGGGCGGATTCCAGCGATGGTGTGAAGGGGCAACGGGCCGCCTGCGCACGGCCCGAAACCTCGGTGCAAAGCAACATCCGGACGACCTCCGCCGCGGGTGACCGGCTCACCCCACCCGGCAGAACGCGGCCTTCAGATAGCGTCCTTCGGGCACCACCGCCGACACCGGGTGATCCAGCCCGGCGCCGCCCATGTGCAACACCTGGATGTCGCGACCGGCGTTGAGCGACACGCGGCGCAGCATGTCCAGAAAATCCGCCTGGCTGACCAGGCCGGTGCACGAACAGGTAAGCAGCAGGCCGCCGGGCGCGAGGAGGTCGAGCGCGAGGCGGTTCATGGCGAAGTATTTTTTCAGCGCCTGCGTGACCTGGCGACGGTCGCGCGTGAGTTTGGCCGGGTCGAGGATGACGGCGTCGAAGGTGTCGCCGCGTTCGCGCGCAGCTTTCATCCAGTCGAAAATGTCGGCTTGTTGAAAGTCGACAGTGACGTTGTTGGCGGCCGCGTTGGCACGCGCGATGTCGAGAATGCCGGCGTCCATGTCCACACCGACGGCTTCGCGCGCACCGGCGGCCATGGCGTGGATGGCGAAGCCGCCGGCGTTGCAGCACAGGTCCAGCACGCGGCGGCCGCGCGCCAGTTGCGCGAAACGGTGGCGGTTGTCGCGCTGGTCGGCGAAAAAGCCGGTCTTGTGGCCGCAACCGGGCGCGGCGTGGAAGGTGAGGCCGTATTCGCTGACGGCGGCCGGCGCCGGCGGCTCGCTGGCGCGGCAGTCGAACGATTCCTGTTTTTGCACGTGCTGCTCGGCAAACGCGTAGACCTGCGCGCCGGGGAAGTGCTCGGTCAGCGCGGCGTGGATGGTGTCACGCATCCGCCACATGCCGGCGGCGAAATATTCCACCACCAGGGTGTCGGCGTAGCGGTCGACGACGAGGCCGGACAAGCCGTCGCCTTCGCTGTGCACAACGCGCCAGGCGTTGGATGTGGCGTCCAGATCCAGCACGTCGCGGCGCAGCGTGATGGCGTCGTGCAGGCGCGCGCGGATGAAGGTTTCGTCGACCGGCGTGTCGATGTCGGTCGACAGGATGCGCAGCGCGATGCGCGCGTGGCCGTTCCAGAAGCCGTGGCCGACGAATTGCCCCTTGGCGTCGACAATGCTGACCACGCTGCCGGGCGGCAGCTTGGGCGCCGGCTTGGCGATTTGCGACGACCAGATCCACGGATGGCCGGGGCGGCGCTCGGCGGACAGCGTGACGACGGGATGCGGCATGGGGATAGTCATGCCGGCATTGTAGATGCGGCGCAGGCCATCGCAGGGCCACGCCGCCAAAACGATGCGGCTTTTGTCCGTATCGACTGGTTGGCGCAGGCGCACGCCCGTGCACGATGGCGTGATGTTGGCGCAGGGCAAGATCCCTCCGCCCGCAGGCGGCTCCTGCACGAAGTCGGTCAATGTGCGGGTCGGCCAACAGGCTTGGGATGATATTGCGATTGATTCTTATTTGAACAATCGCCTGTGGCAGGAAGCCGCATTGTTGTCCCCATGAGTCGGTGGGGCGTGCGGGAACATGGATGGCGCACTAGTGAAAGTTGTACCGCCAACTGTCATCATGATGAAGTTGGCATGTGCTCGTGGATCTGGGGAGATCCGGCATGTCCGCAAAGGGGAAAATGTGTGCACAACATGCATGGAAACGTGAAGGCCATCGTGGCGGGCGTCGTGCTCCGGGGATGGTTGGGGTTGGCCTTGGCTTGCGTGGCGCTGCCGGCGGTACATGCAGCGACCCTCAATCCGGCTCTGTTGCCCAAGGTGGATGCGGCGACATTCGAGGTGGTGGCGGCCAAGCCGACCCATGATCCCTTGACTTACGCCAAGCCCTTGCCGCTGGACTTGCTGCCGTACCAGCAGCGTCACGACAAGTACTATTCCATCGGTACAGCCTTTGCCATCGGACCCAACCGCTACGTGACGGCGGGTCATGTGCTGCTGTCCGGTCTGGGCAGCCTGTGGGGGCCGCCGTCGCTGCGTGATGCCAACGGCCATGTCTACGCCATCGACAAGATAGAGAAGTTTTCGCTGCGCAAGGATTTCGTGGTGTTCTCACTGAAGCATCCGCCGAAGACGGCTGTGGTGCTTCCCGTGGACAGGCACCCCGTGTTGAACCAGACCGTGTACGCGGTGGGCAATGCGTTGGGGACCGGCGTGGTGATCCGCAACGGCTTGTACACCTCCGACACGCCGGAGCAACAGGATGGAGCCTGGAAATGGATGCGTTTTTCGGCGCCGGCATCACCGGGCAATAGCGGCGGACCCTTGCTGGACAAGGACGGCAAGGTCATCGGCGTGGTGTTGATGAAATCGCCCAACGAAAACCTCAACTACGCCTTGCCGATCAGTCAGATCATTGATGCTCCGGATAACGAAGCCATCATCAATAGACGAGTACAGTACGGATTTGATTTGATTCAGGACACGCGGACAGATGTGTTCAAGGCGAGTTTCAAGTTGCCGATGAGTCAGGCGGCTTTTTATGCCAAGTTTCTGAATCTCAGGCATGCCGACGAAGACCGTCAATTGAAGGCCTTGCTGGCAGAAAATGCCACCACGCTTTTCCCACGTGGCAATGGTGCGGAAAACATCTTGTACGAGAGTGCCCTGGACGGGAGCTTGTTTCCTGAACTTGCTGTGCGCGCAAGCAACGGAGACTGGACGCTAACTTCCGGTCGGACTGTCGAGGCCGATCTTGATGACAACGGATACGTGCGTTTGGGCAATCTGGGGGGCACCATCTTGTTTCATGTAAACAAACCGGATGATGTCCCAATGGCGAAGCTGCGAAAGGACCCGGCAGAGCTGATGGACTTGATGGCGCAAGCCGGATTCATGGAGCGCCGCATCGGTACGGTCAAGGACAACATCACGTCGTTGGGCAAGCCGACGCTGGATACCACTTTCGCCGACCATTGGCACCGACGTTGGCGCATCCGGGAGTGGCCGGTGCCGTACTCAAACCACGCTGTGATTGTGCTTGATCTGCCTGTGCCCACTGGCAGCGTCGGCATCATGCGTTGGGTGCCGGCTGGTCGCGAGCATGATTTCCGCATCAATCTGGAGGCGATGACGAACTTTTTCTCCACCACCTACCGGGGCTCGCTGGCTGATTGGAAGGCGTTCTTCAAACAAACAAAGCCGTTGCCCGATGCCTTCAAGCACATTCATCTGGATATTCGCTACGGGCATCACCTCAGTTACAAGTCGCAGCGTGTGGCCTTCACGGTGACGTCCAAGGAGCAGGGGATCAACCCCGATGACCTGCTGCGTCTGTCTTTTCGTTTTGTTCACGACAATCGTGCCGCACACGGCAAAGTCGCATGGGTGGTGGCGGAGGTGACACTCGACGAGAGGGGTACAGCCAACTCGGTGGTCGTCCATCGGCATCTCGATTCGACCCATAGCCCGGAAGACACCGACGTGCAACAGTGGGAAAAAGTGCTGCACCGTCGTCATCCGTATGATGAAGTGGTGCGCAACGAAGACGATGTGGAAAAAATCGTCGGGGTGGCCAGTAGCGCGAAGGACAGCAAGCCGTCCGTGTTGTACAGCGTTGACTACTACGTTGATGGCACCCGTTCGCAGGCTTACATGCAGTCCGGGCTGGACGCCTTGATGAAAACCGTACACGTCTACGAGCGCTGATGGATGGTCGGGGATGGCGTTTCGGGCTGGATTGCGGCCCGAAACGCTTCGTGGAAAGCGCGCCTGTTTGTCAGCCCGAAACGGGTGCAAGCTTCACAGCAAATGCCCGAAAAACACCGACACGCCGACGCCGCCTTCCCACTGGTCGGCGTTGCCGTCCAGGCGGTGGCGGAAGCTGGCGTCCAGCTGCACGTTCGGTGTGGCCATGTACGTGACGCCGGCGCCGGCCATGGAGCCGTTGCCGAAATGGTCTTGCCATTGCCAGCCGGCTTCGAGGTAGCCGGCCAGGCGCGCGCTGAAGTTGTGGCCGTAGTTGACGGCGGCCAGTGCGCTGTTGTCACCGGCAACGTGGTCGGCTTCCAGGTACGCGCCCACGGCATCGCCCGAGTGCAATTGCCAGTTGAACGCGGCGCCGGCCTGATACTGGCGGTCGCGGTTGCCGAACGCGCGCGAACCGTCGGTGAAGGTGACGTTGCCGAGCAGGCCCCAGCTGAAGTTGCCGCAGGTCTGCGGTGCGAACTTGATGCCGGCGCTGGTGCTGCCCCAGCCCGACAACGCATGGCCCGGCGCCGAGAAGTGGTTCCACGAGGTGCCGACCTGCAGCTCGTAATCGCTGCCAAGGCCCACGCGCAGCAGGCTGTCGGCGCTGTACAGCGTGCTGCCGTGGTCGTGGCTGAAATCGGGCAGGCCCTGTTCCCAGGTCACGTCGCCGGCTTGCAGCGTGGCCGGCGTGAAGCCCAGTCCGGGACGGTCGTAGCCGGGGTTGGTGTCGCCGGCATGGGCGGCGCCGAAGCTGGCCAGCGACAACAGGCCGACCATCAAGACAGGCAGGCGGATACGGCTCGTGAAGTGATTCATGGGCTATTCGTCAGTGTTGGATGAGAAAGTGACCCCGACGCTCAGGACGCGTCGAGGCTCAGGTAACGGCCGGGCGATTGTCCCAGAGCGCGCTTGAACATGGCCACAAAGGCGCTGACGCTGGCGTAGCCCAGCGCGTCGGCCACGTGTGCCACGGGGTGACCGTGACCGAGCTGGTCCAGTGCGTGGCTGAGGCGGGCCTGCTGTCGCCATTGCTCGAATGTGAGGCCGGTTTCTTCGCGAAAGCGGCGGGTCAGGCTGCGTGCGGACAGGCCCACGGCGGCGGCCCACGCGTCGCGCGTGCGGGTGTCGTCGAGATGGGCCAGCAGTGTTTGCGCCACGTTGAGCAGGCGGCGGTCGCGCGGCATCGGCAGCGTGAACGGCAGGTCGGGCAGGCGCGCGTGGCGCATCTCGTCCATCAGCACGTCCATCAGCCGCTGTTGCTCGGTGTTGAGGTTTTCGCAGTGCGCCCAGGTGGCGGCGCGATGCACCAGCTCGCGCATCAGCACGTTGCCCTGCAGGATGGCCGGCTCGTCGGGCAGGCCCTTGGCCGCGCAGGGCGCGACGAAGATGCCCCAGCCGTCGCTGGGTTCGATGATGCGCACGGTGTGTTCGATGCCGGGTGGCATCCAGTGCAGGCAATGCGGGGTGGACGCGTGCATGCCGTGGCGCGTGCGCACGCAGATCATGCCGCTTTCCAGAAACATGAACTGGCCGCGCACGTGACGGTGCCATTGCGTTTCGGCCAGGGGCGCCTTGCCCCTGAACACGTGGGCGATCAGCGCCGGACCGTCGATGCGCTCGATGGCCGAGTAATCGATCGATGCATGGGGAGTTGGCACATTCACGACAAACTTTGGCCTGTTTGCGTTATCGGGGAAAAGGTAGCGCGCCCTAAGCTGGATTCACAGTGACGGAAGTTGCGGCGGCGACCGGAACGGTTGTCACGAACCCGAACTTTTGCGGAGGGCGACATGCGACATCAAGTTTTCCATTTTCCCACACCACCGCAGACGGCGCCGACAGCGGACGCGCTGACCACCTTCGTGGCCTGTGCGCAGCTGATGCTGGACGAGGCCACGCCCGAGGAGCGGCGTCGCCAGGCCGAGGCGCGCGCGTTGGCGCAATTGCCCGTGTTGCGTGCGTTGGGCGTGTTCGACCTGTTCGCCGTGCGCGATCCGGCGCTGGCGATGCTGTTGCGCGATGAACTGGCGCAGTTGGACCAGGCTCCGGCAACGCTGGAAGGCCGTCCCCGGCATCGTGTGCACAAGTTGCGCACATAAATAGCTGCGAAACAAGTATCTGCAATGTATATATTTGCCTTGACAAACAAATATCCTCGCCTAGAATGGCGCCCCCATGTGTCCCACCGAAGCCAATTGCAGCCAACCGCCGGAAAGCCTGGGCATTCTGTTGTCCCTGGTGAAATCCGAGCTGGTGCGCGCGCTTGAGCAGGAACTCGCCATCTCCGGCGTGGGCCTGCGTTTCAACCAGGTGCAGGCGCTCAAGCGCCTGCAGGTTCAGGGCCCGCAGGGCGCCGGCGAGCTGGCGCGTTCGATGGGCTACGACAACGGCGCGATGACGCGTCTGCTCGACCAGCTGGAAGAAAAGGGCTACCTCAAGCGCAAACCGGACCCGCAGGACCGGCGCGCGCTGCGCATCGAACTGACGCCGCGGGGCAAAAGCCAGGCTCGACAAATTGCCGGTTGCAGCGAGCGCGTGCTCGATGCGGCCCAGCGCGCGCTCAACGCGAGCGAGCGCGAACATCTCATTGACTATCTGCAGCGCGTTCTTGTCACGCTGCGCGAACCCAACTGACCGCGAACCCGGATGAATCCCATGCGATTGCGACTGTCCCCACTTGTCGCTGCCTGTGCCATGGCGGTGGTGCTTGCCGGCTGTGCTTCCAGCCGCGGCATCAAGCCGAGCGGGCAACTTGTCGGCGTCGACACGCTGCACGCCCAGCGCAGCCTGGCCGGCGCGCCGTTGACCCAGGCGGCCTGGCCCGCCAGCAACTGGTGGACCGGTCTGGATGACCCGCAACTGGATGCGCTGGTCGCCGAAGCGCTCAAGCACAACCCCGACATCGCCATTGCCGCGGCGCGTGCGCGCGAGGCGCAGGCGCAGGCCGGCGTCGTCGATGCCAACCGCAAGCCGGGCGTGAAGCTGTCGGCCAGTGCCTCCGGCGCGTTCCTGCCGGGCACCATCCTGCCGGCGCCGCTGGGCGGCCATTTCGGCTGGGTCAAATACGGCTACCTCGGTTTCCATTGGGATCTGGATCTGTGGGGCGGCAAGCGCGCGGCCTGGGAAGCGGCCGTGGACCAGGCGCATGCCGCGCAGGTCGATGCGCATGCCGCGCGCCTGATGGTGTCGGTGGACGTGGCGCGCGCCTACGCGCAGCTGGGCTATGCGTTCAAGCAGCAGTCCATCGCGCACGAAGAATTGCAGCGCGCCGGTGATGCGCACAAGCTCACCGCGCAACGCGTGGAAGCGGGCATCGACAGCAAGCTGCAATTGAAGCGTGCCGACGCCGAAGTGGCGGCCGCGAAGGAACAGTCGGCCGCCGCAGGACGCGCCGTTGACGCCGCCCGCGTGGCGTTGTCGGTGCTGCTGGGCCAGGGCCCGGATCGCGGTCTGGACATCCATCAGCCGGCGCCGCTGGCACCGGCCAAGCTGGCCTTGCCGCCGAATTTGCCGGCCAACCTGCTGGGCCGCCGCCCCGATCTGGTGGCCGCGCGCTGGCGCGTGGAAGCGGCCGGTCGCTCGATCAAGGCGGCCAAGGCCAAGTTCCTGCCCGACATCAGCCTGGGCGCGATGGCCGGTCTCATCAACAAGGGCGGCGCGCCGCTGTTCGAGCTGCCGGCCAAGTTCTACCAGATCGCGCCGGCGCTGAGCCTGCCGATCTTCGATGGCGGTGCCCTGCGCGCCAACCTGGCCGGCCGCGACGCGCAGTTCGATCTGGCCGTGGCGACCTACAACAAGGCGCTGATCGGCGCGATCAACCAGGTGGCCAACGACGTGCAGGGCCTGCACGCTCTGGCCGCGCAATCGGCCGCGCAGCAGCAGGCGTTGACCGCCGCGCGCGAAGCCTGGCAGTTGTCCGAGCAGCGCTACAAGGCTGGCGTCGGCAGCTTCCTCGAAGCGTTGAACGTGCGCCAGCAGTTGTTGCAGGCCGAGCAGCTGGCCGCGCAATTGCACGCGCAGCAGGTCGACCTGTCGATCCAGCTGGTGCAGGCCCTGGGCGGCGGTTTCGATGCCGCGTCCCAGCCCGCCGTGCCGGCAGCGGCCGTGGCCGACAACCCGCCACCGGCACCGGCAACGTCGCACTGGCAGCCGCCTGCTCGCCACTCCCTTCCGCCCCGTCTTCTGCAATCCCAGCGTTGAGACACATCCATGACTGACGCAACTTCTCCTGACACTGCCGCACAGGCATCTTCCAAGCCCAAGGGCAAGCGCAAGTTTTTCCTGCGCCTGGTGCTGGCCATCGTGGTGATCGCGCTGATCGCGTGGTTGCTGTGGTATTTCCTCGACGGCCGCTGGTACGA
>DASVGR010000068.1:0-12769 GCA_036379395.1 Rhodanobacteraceae bacterium
CTTCTGCTTCTCGTCGACCCAGTAGTCGCCCTCGCCGTTTTCCTCGGCCTGGCGGATCATCCGCGGCACGATCTTGTTGACCGCGAGATACAACTGCGGGGAATCCTCCGCGGGCCCGGAAATGATCAGCGGCGTGCGCGCCTCGTCGATCAGGATCGAGTCGACTTCGTCGACGATGGCGTAATGCAGGCCGCGCTGGTAGCGCTGTTCCTTGGACAACGCCATGTTGTCGCGCAGATAGTCGAAACCGAATTCGTTGTTGGTGCCGTAGGTGATGTCGGCGGCGTAGGCGGCATGCTTGTCCTCGTATTCCATGCCCGGCCAGACAACGGCGGTGGTCAAACCGAGGAAACCGTACACCTGGCCCATCTGCGCGGCGTCGCGCTTGGCCAGATAGTCGTTGACGGTGACCACGTGCACGCCCTTGCCTTCCAGCGCATTGAGATACACCGGCAAGGTGGCAACCAGCGTCTTGCCTTCACCGGTGCGCATTTCGGCGATCTTGCCTTGATGCAGCACCATGCCGCCGATCAGCTGCACGTCGTAATGACGCATGCCCAGCACGCGCCAGGCCGCCTCGCGCACGGCGGCAAACGCCTCGGGCAGCAGCTTGTCGAGCTTGGTGCCGTCGGCCAGGCGCTGCTTGAACTCGGCCGTCTTGGCCTTGAGTTCGTCGTCGGAAAGCTTCTTGAAATCCGGCTCCAGCGCGTTGATGCGCGCAACGGTCTTCCTCAGCTGGCGCAGCACGCGCTCATTGCGACTACCAAAAACGTTGGTCAGGACTGACATGGACTATCCGGATGGCAAAAAAACGGGAAAAAACAATACCCACGCGCAATTGCGCGGATCAATCGCTCATCTTACTACAGCCCAAGCGATACCCATCAGCGATGGTGGCGGCGAGGCCGCCTTTCAAGTGGCGAGGCAGGGCGGCGGACGCAAAACGTGACGCGCGCCCGCGCTCTTTCAGCGGTGGCTGTCCACGTAGGCCAGCGGGTTCACCACGTGGCCCTTGTACCAGACCTCGAAGTGCACGTGCGGCCCGGTGGAGCGGCCGGTGTCGCCGGACTCGGCAACCACCTGGCCAACCTTGACGTGCTCGCCCGGATGCACCAGCAGCTTGCTGTTGTGGGCATAGCGCGTCATGTAGCCGTCACCGTGATCGATCTCGACCACGTTGCCGTAGCCACGGCGCACGCCGGCGTAGGTCACGATGCCTTCGGCCACGGCGTGTACCGGCGTGTCCATCGGCACGGCGATGTCCAGCCCGGGATGGAACGAATGATGGCCGTTGATGGGGTCGATGCGCGCGCCGAAATACGACGAGATGTAGCCGCCGGAAACCGGCATGCCGCTGGGCCGCAGCTTGGACACCACCTTGCGGTCCAGCAGCAGGTCCTGCAACGCGCGCAATTGGGCCTGCTGCGCGTCGAACCGCGAGGACAGCCGGTCGATGCCCGTGGTCAGGCTGGCCGGCAAGGCATAGGACGACTCGTCGTCCATTTCCGGGCCGCCGACTGCCGGCGCCTGGTCAAAATCGAACTCGGCACTGTCCAGCTTGCCGACCTGGGCCAGGCGCATGCCCAACGCATCCAGTCGCACCGACTGGGCCTGCAGTTGACCCAGTTTCACGGCCAACGCATTGACCGAACGCTGGGCTTTTTCACGCACCTGGAGCAGCTGGGCGTGCTGCCGGTCGACATGGGCGTGCAATGCGTGGATCTGCGCCAGCGCCTGGGCCCGTGGACTGGCCAGCAGCAACGCCGCCGTCGCGCCCGCACCGGCGCACACCAGCACGGCCAGAAGCAGCATCGCGCCGATTTTCAGGCGAATGCGCGAGTTGCCCAAGTCGACGGTACGTGGCGCCTTGCGTGCGCGGGAAACGAGTATGATTTGCATGCGTTGAACTGGTTGCTCGTGAGTTTCGGCTTAAATGCGCATTTCCAACCCTTCCCCGTCGCGTCGAACTGCCCATGGGCCGGTCGACGTACGCGAGTGCGCACCGGTGGAATCCCTGGCCAAGCTCGCGCGCAAACGCGAACAAATGGACCTCAAACTGCGCACGGCACTCCCTGCCCTGCTGCAAGACCCCATCCGACTGGCCGACTTCAGGAACGGGCGACTGGTGTTTCTGGCACCTTCGTCCGCATGGGCCGCGCGATTGCGCCTGGCACAACCACAAATCGTGGCTGCCGCACGCGCCTTGGGCGTCGATGCCGTCGATGTCGGCATCAAGGTGAGTCCGCCGGTCGCAACGCGCGTGACGCCACCACCACCGTACACACCTCTTTCACCCGCCACCGCCAATCACTTGACCGCGACAGCGCGCACCCTCTCAGACCCCGAACTGCGGGATCTGTTCCTCAAGTTGGCCTCCTGCACCGAAGATTCGGATTCCCCTCGCAAAGCGGATTGAAAACCCGCCTCACGCCCTTCGCGACATCGTCACACCATGCCGCGTGCCTTCATTTTTGGCCCAGAAGGGCCAAAAGACCGAGAAAGGCGTCGCAACTTATAGCATGTTCGCATGGTGCCGCGCGAGCGGTCCGTCGCGACCTTTGCCGGGACAATCGCCCTTTTTCCGTCCATCCCGGCAACCGGACAGACAACAAAAAGCCCGGACATCGGAAATGTCCGGGCTTTTTGTTGTCTGGACGTCCTGGCGGCCCGCCCTCAGGCAAGCCTCCACGAACTCATACGGCCTGCGCCGGATGGGCGTAGGAAATGGGCGCTTTTTGCGGGTCGTTGAACGTGACCTCTTCCCACGCATCGGCCTGCGACAGCAAGGAACGCAGCAGCTTGTTGTTGAGCTCGTGGCCCGACTTGTGGCCGTAGAACGCGCCGATCAGGCTGTGACCCAGAAGGTACAGGTCGCCGATGGCGTCAAGGATCTTGTGCTTGACGAACTCGTCCTCGTAACGCAGGCCGTCCTCGTTGAGCACGCGGTAGTCGTCCAGCACCACGGCGTTGTCCATGGAGCCGCCCAGCACCAGGTTGTGCTCGCGCAGCATCTCGATGTCGCGCATGAAACCGAACGTGCGCGCGCGGCTGACTTCCTTCACGAACGAAGTCGTGGAGAAGTCGATTTCGGCGTTGGACGTGTGCGGCGGAAACATCGGATGGTGGAAGTCGATCGAAAAGCCCACCTTGAAGCCGTTGAACGGCTCGAAGCGCGCCCACTTGTCGCCTTCTTCCACCTTGATTGGCTTCTTGATGCGAATGAAGCGCTTCGGAGCGGATTGCTCCTCGAAACCGGCCGATTGCAGCAGGAACACGAAGGGACCGGCACTGCCGTCCATGATCGGCACTTCGGGCGCGGACAGGTCGACATAGGCATTGTCCACGCCCATGCCGGCCATGGCCGAGAGCAGATGCTCGACCGTGCCGACGCGCACATCGCCCTTGATCAGCGTGCTGGACAGACGCGTATCGCCGACGAATTCGCAATGCGACGGGATCTCGACCGGTTCGGCCAGGTCGGTGCGGCGAAACACGATACCGGTGTTGACCGCGGCCGGACGCAAGGTCATGTACACCTTGTTGCCGGTATGCAATCCCACGCCGGTGGCACGAATGACGTTCTTCAACGTGCGCTGTTTGATCATGGTCCTGGACTCTGGCGCAGTTTCTATTAAAGAGTGGATGCTAACACGGTTTTAACCTCTGTTGAAGCATACGCTGCCGTATCGATACGATGCGGTTCACATTTTCCGCAACGCATCGCGGACCCGGTCCGCGGCAACCCGGCGGCAGCATTTCACTGCCGCCAACAGACCCGCACGGAGGACGGGAGTTCCCGTGCGGGTCCTGGCAAAACGCGCCGGCGACCGCGCGCGGCGGTGGTCGCAACCACCACGCGCACGACAGGCATCCCGCCTGCCGACCGGCGCCACCCGTCGAGGATCAGTCGGCCTGGTGGCGCAGGAACGCCGGAATATCCAGCACGTCGATGTCGGTATCCGCCGCCGCCTTGCGTGCCGGCGCCGTCTCGACCTGCGTCGCCGCCACCGGCGAGGCGTAATCGACCGCCTCGTTGCCGGTACCGGTGCGCAGCACGACCGGACGCGGACGCTGGCGCAGACGCGGCTCGACACCTTCGCTGCCGACGCGCTTGACCGCCGCATGCAGCGGCTGGCGCGGCTGCTCGTTGCGATCCAGGCCGGTGGCCACGACGGTGACACGCACTTCGTCATGCATTTCCGGATCCAGCGAGGTGCCGACCACGACGGTGGCGTCTTCGCTGGCGAAGTCGTGCACGACGCGGCCGATTTCCTCGAACTCGCGCATGGTGAGGTTGGGACCGGCCGTCACGTTGACCAGGATGCCGCAGGCACCGGACAGGTTGACGTCCTCCAGCAGCGGGTTGTTGACCGCCGCCTCGGCCGCCGCCTGCGCGCGGTCGTCGCCGTCGGCACAGCCCGAACCCATCATCGCCTGGCCCATCTCGCTCATGACCGTGCGCACGTCGGCAAAGTCGACGTTGATCAGGCCCGGTGCGGTGATGAGGTCGGCGATGCCTTGCACGGCGCCCTGCAACACCTCGTTGGCGGCCTTGAACGCGGACAGCAGCGTCACTTCGCGGCCCAGCACCGACAGCAGCTTCTCGTTCGGCACGATGATCAGCGAATCGACATGCTGCGACAGATCCTCGATGCCCTTCATGGCCACCTGCATGCGCCGCCGGCCCTCGAACGGGAACGGCTTGGTGACCACAGCCACGGTCAGGATGCCCTTCTCCTTGGCCAGCTGCGCCACCACCGGCGCCGCGCCAGTGCCGGTGCCGCCGCCCATGCCGGCGGTGATGAACACCATGTCGGCGCCTTCCAGCAGTTCCTCGATGCGTTCGCGGTCTTCCAGCGCGGCCTGCCGGCCGACTTCCGGATTGGCACCGGCGCCCAGGCCCTTGGTCACGTTGGCACCCAGCTGCAACACGGTGCGCGAACCGCAGTTCTTCATCGCCTGCGCGTCGGTATTGGCGCAGATGAACTCCACGCCATCAATGTTGGCATTGACCATGTGCGCCACGGCATTGCCGCCACCGCCGCCCACACCGATCACCTTGATCACCGCATTCGGTGCGATTTTTTCAACCAGCTCGTACATTTCCCGTCCTCCAATCTATTGCTGTTATTGGTTTGTGCCGCTTTCCGCCCGGAGCCTCCCGGACGGCGTTGGCGACCGTTTCGTGCCGCCGATGCGCCTCCTGCGCGACCTGTTCCATGCATGGCCGACCCAAGCGGGCGCCAGCCATGCCATCCCAACTAGAAATTGCGACTCCACCAGCTGCGGGCCTTGCCCACCCAGCCGCCACTCACCGAACTCATCACGCCGGCACCGCGCATGCCGCCCACGCGGGCGCCATGCAGCAGCAGGCCGACGCCGGTCGCATACAGCTGGCTGGTGATCACGTCACCCAGCCCGACCACGTGCTGTGGCAGGCCCAGGCGCACCAGCTTGTGAAACACTTCCTCGGCCAGTTCCTGCGCGCCTTCCATGCGCGCGGCACCGCCGGTGAGCACGATGCCGGCCGCGATCAGGTTTTCGTAACCCGAGCGGCGCAGCTCGTCGTGCACCATCTCGAAAATTTCCTCGTAGCGCGCCTGCACGATCTGCGCCAGCTCCTGGCGCGCCATGCGCCGCGGCGGACGGTCGCCGACCGACGGCACCAGCACGGTTTCCTCGGCCTGCGCCAATTGCGTCAGCGCGCAGGCGTACTTGACCTTGATGTCCTCGGCGCTGGCCGTGGGCGTGTGCACGCCGTAGGCGATGTCGTTGGTGATCTGGTCGCCACCCAGCGGCAACACACGCGTGTAGCGGATCGCGCCTTGCGTGTAGATGGAGATGTCGGTGGTGCCGGCGCCGACATCGACCACGCACACGCCCAGATCGCGCTCGTCCTCGGTCAACACCGCCTTGGCGCTGGCCACGGCCGACGGCACCAGTTCGTCCACCGACAGGCCGCAGCGGTTGATGCACTTGTTGATGTTTTGCACCGCCGCGGCCGCGCCGGTGACCAGATGCACGCTGGCCTCCAGGCGCACGCCGCTCATGCCGACCGGATGGCGGATGCCGTCCTGGCCGTCGATGCGGTATTCCTGCGGCTCCTTGTAAAGCACCTTGCGGTCGGCCGGAATGGCCACGGCGCGCGCGGCTTCCAGCACCTGGTCCAGGTCGCCGTGCGTGACCTCGTGGTCGCGGATGGCGGCCGTGCCGTGCGAATTCTTGGTTTCCAGATGGCTGCCCGAGACCGAGGCATACACCGAGCGGATGTCGCAGCCGGCCATCAGCTCGGCTTCCTCGACCGCGCGCTGGATGGAGTGCACGGTCGATTCGATGTCGACCACGGCGCCGCGCTTGATGCCGCGCGAGATGTGCGAGCCGATGCCGATCACCTCGACCGGCTCGTCCGGCGCGTATTCACCGACGATCGAAACGACCTTGGACGTACCGATGTCCAGGCCCACGACCAGCTGTTTTTCGTTCTTGCGATTCATGACGGCGAAGCTCCGTTCGAGGCACCGGTCGCCACCGGTGGAGTCGGCCAGCGCACCGCGAAGCCGTTGGTATAGCGAAGATCGGCGTAGACGAACGCCTGTCGTGGATGCGTGCCGGCCAACTCCGGATACACGCTGATGAAACGCGCCAGGCGCGCATCGGGCTGCGTGCGGCCGACCATCAGATGCGCGCCGCCGGCCAGATCCACGCTCCAGCCGCCGCGGTTGTCCAGATGCGCACCAGTGACATCCAGATGCACCGCCGCCAGCTGCTGGCGCACGTGCTGATAAAACGCCAGCACGTCGTCCAGCCGGCCCTTCGGCCCGCTCAAATGCGGCAAACCGGCCACGCGCGCCGCATCGGGCACGTGGAACAACTGGCCACGATGATCGACCAGCTCGTCGCCGTCCCAATGCGCCTGCGGCACGCGCTCGTAAATCGTCACCACCAGCGTGTCCGGCCAGCTCTTGCGCGCCTGCGCGCTGGCCACCCACGGCAGCGCGTCGAGTGATTTTTGCACCGCGTCCAGGTCGGTCGCGAAAAAGCCCTTGCCGACGTACGGCACCACGGCCGCACGAATCCGCGCGGCGCTGACATGCGTGTATGGCGCGTGCACCGTCAGCTTGCGGATCGGCCAATGCGAGGACGCGTACCAGCCATTGATCAGCCCCACCAGTGGCAGCGCCACCAGCAGCACGGCAATGCTCCAGCCGATCAAGCGGACGGGTACGCGACGACTCATTGAGCGCCTCCGGATACCGCGCGATCGTCGCGTTCCAGGCTGGTTTCGAGAATGCGCCAGCACAGCTCGGCGTAGTCGATGCCGACCTTGGCCGCGGCCTTGGGCACCAGCGAATGCGCCGTCATGCCCGGGGCCGTGTTCACTTCCAGCAGCCAGTTGTTGCCCTCTCGGTCGCGCATCACGTCCACGCGGCCCCAGCCGTGGCAGGCCACCGCATCGAACGCCTGCCGCGCCAACGCGCGCAACGCCTTTTCATCGTCGCCCTGCAGGCCGGGGCACAGGTATTGCGTGTCTTCGGCCTGGTATTTGGCGTGGTAGTCGTAGTACTCGCCGGCCGGCACGATGTGGATGGACGGCAGCACATCGCCACCCAGCACGCTGACCGTCAGCTCGTCGCCTTCGATCAACTGCTCGACCACCAGATCACCGTGATAACGCTCGGCCAGTTCGCGCGCGGCGTCCAGATCCGCTTCGTTGAACACGCGCGTCACGCCGACGCTGGAGCCTTCGCAGGCCGGCTTGACGATCAGCGGAAAACCTACTTCGTGTGCCGCGGCATGCACGTCGCCACCGTGCGGCAGCGCGGCAAAACGCGGCGTCGGCAGGCCCAGCGACTGCCACACGCGCTTGGTGCGCACCTTGTCCATCGACAACGCCGAACCGAGCACGCCCGAGCCGGTGTAAGGCACGTTGAGCGATTCCAGCGTACCCTGCAGCTCACCGTTTTCGCCGCCGGCGCCGTGCAGAATGTTGAACACGCGCGCGAAATGGCCAGCACGCAAGGCGTCCAGCAAGGCCGGAATGCCGTCGATGGCGTGCGCGTCCACGCCACGGCTCTTGAGTGCTTCAAGCACGTTGCGGCCCGAGTCCAGCGACACTTCGCGCTCGGACGAACTGCCGCCCATGACCACCGCCACGCGCCCGAAGGCGGAGGCGTGATCGACATGCCGCGCGGCTTTCACCACGGTATCCATCAGGTATTCCCCGTCGATTTCAGATGGCCGCGCTCGGCCAGTTTCACCGCCTCGGCGCCGATGTCGCCGGCGCCCATCAGCAACAGCAAGTCGCCGTCATGCAGCAGCGCCGGCAGGGCTTGCTCGAAGTCGCGCGGATGGCCGACCAGCACCGGATCGACCTTGCCGCGCGCGCGCACCGCACGCGCCAGCGCATGGCCGTCGGCACCGGCGATCGGCGCCTCGCCGGCCGGGTACACGTCGGTCAGCACCAGCACGTCGACGTCAGCCAGCACGTTGGCAAAATCGTCCATCAGGTCGCGCGTGCGGCTGTAGCGATGCGGCTGGAAAGCCACCACCACGCGGCGATCCGGCCAGCCGCCGCGCGCCGCGGCAAACACCGCCGCCAACTCGCTCGGGTGGTGGCCGTAATCATCGACCAGCAGCACATGGCCGTTGTCGATGGCGATCTCGCCGCGCCGATGGAAGCGCCGGCCGACGCCCTGGAAGTTGCTCAGCGCGCGGCTGATGGCATCGGCCTTCACGCCCAGCTGCCAACCGATCGCGGCCGCCGCCAACGCGTTCAACGCGTTGTGCCTGCCCGGCAGGTTCAGCGTCACCGGCACGGTTTCGGCCCGTTCCGGCAGTTGCAGGTCGAACAGCATCTCGAAGCCTTGCTGGCGCAAATTCAACGCGCGCACGTCGGCCTCGGGGCTGTCGATGCCGTAGGCCAGCACGTTGCGGCCCACGTCACGCGCCAACGTCGCCACGTTGGCGTCGTCCACGCACAACACGGCCAGACCGTAGAACGGCAGGCGATGCAGGAAGTCGGCGAACGCCTGCTTCACCTGCGCGAAATCGCCGCCGTAATTTTCCAGGTGATCGGCATCGATGTTGGTCACCGCGGCGATCACCGGCGAAAGCAGCAAAAACGAGCCGTCGGATTCATCCGCCTCGGCGACCAGATACTCGCCCTCGCCCAGCCGCGCGTTGGCGCCGGCCGAATTCAGGCGCCCGCCGATGACGAACGTCGGATCGTAGCCGGCTTCGGCCAGCACGCTGGCCGTCAGGCTGGTCGTGGTGGTCTTGCCGTGCGTGCCGGCAATGGCGATGCCGCGCCGGAAGCGCATCAGCTCGCCCAGCATTTCGGCACGCGGCACCAGCGGGATGCGCTTTTCGTGCGCGGCCACGATCTCCGGGTTGTCGGCCTTGATGGCGCTGGAAGTGACGACCACGTCCGCGCCTTCGATGTTGGCCGCGGCATGGCCACGAAACACCTTGATGCCCAGGCCGACCAGATGGCGCGTGGTCGGGCTGTCGGCCAAATCCGAGCCCGACACCTCGTAACCCAGGTTATGCAGCACCTCGGCGATGCCGCTCATGCCGACGCCGCCAATGCCCACAAAGTGCACGCGGCGGAACACACTCATCACGTCTTCGTGCGCGGAAAGTCGTTTCATCGGGCTCATTGGCCCACCTCCAGGCAACGCGTCGCGATGGTGCGCGCCGCATCGGGTTTGGCGAGCGTGCGCGCGGCCGTGGCCATGGCCACGAGGCGTGCACGCTCGGAAAAAAGTTCGGCCAGCACGCCGGCCAGGGTGTCTTCGTGCATGTCGCGTTCCTGCACGATGCGCGCGGCGCCGGCTTCGACCAGCGCCGCGCCGTTGCGTGTCTGGTGGTCGTCGACCGCATGCGGAAACGGCACCAGCACCGACGCCAGCCCCGCGGCGGCCAGCTCGGCCACCGTCAGCGCGCCGGCGCGGCACACCACCAGATCGGCCCACGCGTAGGCGGCCGCCATGTCGTCGATGAACGGTGCGATGCGCCCTTCGATCGCGTACTTGGCGTAGGCGGCATGGGCCTCGGCTTCGCCGCGCTTGCCGCATTGGTGCCAGACCTCGGGCCGTGCAGGCACCGGCAACCGCGACAAGGCTTCGGGCACGCGTTCGTTCAACGCGCGCGCACCCAGGCTGCCGCCCAGCACCAGCAGATGCAGCGGGCCACCACGCCCGGCCATGCGCTCGGCCGGCACCGGCAGCGCGGCAATGTCCGCGCGCACCGGGTTGCCGACCCACTCGGCTTGGCGCGCCGGCTCGAACGCGTCGGCAAAACCGGCCAGCACACGGCGCGCCAGCTTGGCCAGCGTGAGATTGGTCACGCCGGGCACGCGGTTTTGCTCGTGCACCAGCAACGGCCGGCGCAGCAGCCAGGCCGCCAGACCGCCCGGGCCGGCCGCATAACCGCCCATCGACAACACGCTGCGCGGCTTGGCGCGACGCACCACGCCCAACGCCGAAGCCACGGCCCGCGCCAGCATGAACGGCGCCAGCAGGCGCGTTTTCAGACCCTTGCCGCGCAGGCCGCGCACGGCGACCGTGTGCAGGGTGATGCCATGCTTCGGCACCAGCGTGGTTTCCATGCCGCCAGCCGCGCCCAGCCACTCCACCGCCACGCCTTGCGCGCGCAGCTCGGCGGCCACGGCCAAACCGGGGAAGATGTGGCCGCCGGTGCCGCCGGCCATGATCAGTACGGGACGCGTGTCGGGCGTGTTCATGCCGACACCTCCGCATCATGTTCACTGGCCGAAGTGGCCTCGGGATGCCGCACGGCCATGCGCCGCGTGTCTTCCGCGCGGTTGATTTCGTACGAGGCGCGCAACAGCACGCCCAGCATCAGGCACGTCATCAACACGCTGGAACCGCCCGAGCTGATCAGCGGCAGCGTCAGGCCCTTGGTGGGCAACACGCCGAGGTTCACGCCTACCGACACCAGGGCCTGCAGGCCCAGCATCAGGGAGATGCCGAATGCAAGATAGCCCGCGCGATGCTGGCCCAGCTCGACGCCGCGCAACCCCAGCTGCAGGCCGCGCCCCACCAACAGAGCGAACAGCGCCAGCACGAACAGCACGCCGACGAAGCCGAGCTCCT
This sequence comes from Rhodanobacteraceae bacterium, assembly GCA_036379395.1. Lineage (GTDB taxonomy): Bacteria > Pseudomonadota > Gammaproteobacteria > Xanthomonadales > Rhodanobacteraceae > Oleiagrimonas. The sequence goes on from DASVGR010000068.1 coordinate 11,118, forward strand.
CGGCGATCACCGCGAGAATGAAATCAGTGTGCGCCTCGGGCAGGTAGAAAAGCTTCTGCACGCTGCCGCCGAGACCGACGCCGAACCATTTGCCACGACCTACCGCGATCAAGGCCTGGGTCAACTGGAAGCCATCGTCGAACGGATCCTTCCAGGGATCGAGGAACGAGGTCAGGCGCTTGACGCGGTAGTCGGTGGACAACGCCAGCCACGCGCCCAGCGGGATCGCGGGAAGGCCCATGATCACGAGGTTGCGCATGCGCGCACCGCCCAGCCACAGCATCCCGATCGTGACCGTGCCGATCATCGCGGCGGAACCGAAGTCCGGTTGCACGAGCAGCAGCGCGGCGGTGAGGCCCGCCACCGCCACCGGTTTCACGGCGCCGAGGAAGCGCGTTTCCACCGCATCGCGGTGGCGCACCAGGTAGCTCGCGACGTACAGCACCACCGTAAGCTTGGCCAACTCGACCGGCTGGAACCCGGAGATGCCGAGGTTGATCCAGCGGCGCGCACCATTGACGCGCATGCCGACGTGCGGAATGAACACCAGCAGCAGCAAGGCAAAGGTGGCCAGCATCAGCGGACCCGACCAGCGTTCCAGCGTGTTGAGCTCGATCCTGAGCGCGATCCACAACGCCACCGCGCCGCCCGCCGCCAGGAAAACCAGGTGGCGTTTCAGGTAATGGAATTCGCCGATGTGCTGGCCGTCCGCGACCGCGATGGAACTGGACGCCACCATCACGACGCCGACCGCGGCCAGTCCGACGATGGCCAGCAGCAGCCACGGGTCGAAGCGGCCCTTGGGACCGAGCTTGCGGACAGCCTGCGATTGGCCGAACCAGTTCACCATTACCTCACCTTCAACGTTGCCAGGCCGATCAGCACCAGCACCACCGACACGATCCAGAAGCGCACGATCACGCGCGGCTCGGGCCAGCCCTTCAACTCGAAGTGGTGGTGGATCGGCGCCATCCGGAACACCCGTTTGCCGCGCAGCTTGAAGCTGCCGACCTGCAACATCACCGAAGCGGTCTCGACCACGAACAGGCCGCCCATCACCAGCAGGATGATTTCCTGGCGCACGATCACCGCGACGCAGCCGATCGCCGCGCCGATCGCGAGCGCACCGACGTCGCCCATGAACACCTGCGCGGGATACGTGTTGAACCACAGGAACCCCAGGCCTGCGCCGGTCAGCGCGCCACAGAACACCGCGAGCTCGCCCGCGCCCGGAATCGAGGGAATGCCGAGGTACGCCGAGAACACCGCGTTGCCCGCGAGATACGCGAACGCACCCAGCGCCGCGGTCACCAGTACCGCCGGCATGATCGCGAGGCCGTCCAACCCGTCGGTGAGGTTCACCGCGTTCGAAAAACCGACGATCCACAGATACGCCACCACCACGAAGCCGCCACCCAGTGGAATCGCCACGTGCTTGAACAGCGGCACGTACAACGCGGTCGCCGCCGGCACGTCGGCGGTGTGGAACAGGAACAGCGCGGCAGCGAGGCCGACCACCGATTGCGCCAGGTATTTCCAGCGTGCCGGCAAGCCGTGCGGATCCTTCGGCACCAGCTTGCGGTAATCGTCATAGAAGCCGATCACGCCGCAGGCCAACGTCACCAGCAGCACCACCCACAGGTAGCGGCTGG
>DASVGR010000069.1:0-2801 GCA_036379395.1 Rhodanobacteraceae bacterium
CGGCACGTATTGCCACAGCAGCACCAGATAGGCCAGCCCGGACAGGATGGCCATCGAGATCACGCCGCGTACGGACAGCGCCGCCGCGGACAGCGCGATGGGCACCAGCAACAGGCTGACGAACGGGTTGCTGGCACCGCCAGTGAAATACAGCAGGTAGCTCAATACCAGCGTGTCGACCGCCACATGGGCGACGGCTTCCCATTCGCCGGCCGGGCGCACCTGGCGCGACCGCCAGGCGGCGATGACGGCAAAAACGCCCAGCACGCCGATGCCGACGAACAGGTACAGCACCGGAATGGCCAGGCCCATCAAGCTCCAGGCGACCAGCACGGCGCCGCTTTGCCCGGCGATGGCGAACAGGCGCAGCCACGCCAGCGAGCGGATCAGTGCGCGTGGGCCGGTACGTGGAGTGGGGCGGGGATCAGGCATGGAAACAATCCTGCCACGGCACGTGCCGTGGCAGGATTCCGGCTTATGCAGCCGTCGCGTTCTTGGTGTACGCGAAGTGGTGCTTGTCGAGTTTGCGCAGCAGCGGCAGCACGACCAACGCGATGATCGTGCAGGCCACGCCGGCCACGCCCAGCCAGAAGAACAGGTTGGTGTAGTACGGCATGGTCACCACGTTTAGCTGGTCGTTGAATTGCTGCACCATCTGTTGCGTGCTGGCCGGCAGGTCGGCAAATGCCGGCAGGTGGGCCTGCGCGGCGACCTTGGCCGCGTGACCGGTGCCGCTGACCCAGTCGCGGAAGTCGCCCAGGCTCAGTGACAGCACGTTCGGGAGGGCCTTTTCGATGGCCGGTTCGGCCGTGACGGCCGTGTTGTGCGAGAACGCCGAGATCTTGTCCGGCACGCTGGCGAACGAGGCCACGATGCCGCCCAGGTACTGCGCCACGCCGGATGCCACGAAGTACGCACCCATCATGAAGCCGCCCATGCGCGCCGGCACGTAGCGGGCCACGAACGCCAGGCCCAGGCCGGACGTCAAAAGTTCGCCCAGCGAACCGAAGCCGTAGCCCCAGACCATCGTCCACGACGTCGTCTTGCCCGGCTCGACCGTGAAATGGCCGGCCGCGCCGTAGATGAAGAAGCCGATCGCCACGGCGAGGAAGCCGAACGCGAACTTGGCGGCGATGGAGAAATCCTTGTCGCGCTTGGCCAGGCTGGTGTAGGTGATGGCCAGGATCGGGCTGAGGATGAAGATCCAGATCGGGTTGAAGGCCTGGAACTGCGCCGGGTCCCAATTCCACAGATGGAAGCCGAACACGCTGAACGACGGGTCCACGTTGCGCAGCGCGAACAGGTTCAGCGAGGTCGACATCTGCTGGTAGAAAATGAAGAAGAACACCGTTTCGATCACCAGGATCAGCGCGATGATCAGGCCCGGCTTTTCACTCGTGTCGGACTTGGTGATGAGGTAACCGAAGATGTACAGCACGGCGGCGCCGGCAACGTACACGAAAATCTTCGCGATCGTGCCGTAGCGCAGGATGATGGCGGAGATGAACACCACCACGATGCCGCCGGCGATCACGGCCAGCAGACGCTTGGCGTTGAATGGCTGGCGGTCCGGCTCGGAACCGATGTGGCTGAGCGTGTGGCGCATCACGAAATAATTGCCCAGGCCGACCAGCAGGCCCACGGCGCACACGGCAAACGCGATGTGCCAACCCAGGCCGTCACCGAACAGCGCCTTGGCGTTGTCGCCCAGAAGCCACGTCATCTGGCCGTGGAACGGCGCGTTGAAGTAGTTCTTGATGACCGGGGTAAGCAGCATCGAGGCCATCGAACCGATGTTGACGGCCATGTAGTAAATAGTGAATGCGCTGTCGATCTTGGAGTCGTCACCCTCGTAGATCTTGCGCACCAGATTGCCGGCATTGGCCTTGAACAGGCCGTTGCCGACCACGATCACGCCCAGGGCCACGAACAGGAAATCCGCGCTTTGCGCGGGGATGACCATCAAGGCATAGCCGAAGGCCAGCACGAACGCGCCCAGCAGCATGGTGCGGCGCGAACCGAAGAATTTGTCGCCAACCCAGCCACCGATGGCAGGCGAAACGTAGATCAGGGCGGCAGCGGCACTCCATGTCAGGTTGGCCGGCGTGTCCTTGAAATTCAGCCGTTGCACCATGTAATAGATGATGAGCGCCTGCATGCCGTAATAGCCGAAGCGCTCCCACATCTCGATCAGGAAGACGGTGGAAAACGAACGCGTCCTCGAGACTGGTTGGGTTGTTGTTGTCATGAATTGATCCGCGGATGGTTGAACAAATGACGCCAAGACCTTGCAGCCTCGGCGCCGCTCCCCCGGACGATGGTTCTGCACCGTCCTGTGTCCGCCGTGCCTGAAGCACGACTGACCAAGAGTACCTTATGCATTCGACTCATGGTGTGGATATGTCATCAAGCCGTGGGAGCGCGCCTGCGCGGCGATGGCCGAATGCCGGCATTTCTTCGCCCGCAGGCGCAAGGCCGGACTTTGCGCGTTTCGCGCATGGATGAGCCTGCTTGCGCGAGTGCTCGATCGCGGGCGGGGCCGGCTGTGGCATCATGCCAAGTTTGTTGCAATGGCGGGTGCGTGCATGGCCAGTACCGAGCGGCGGGGGCCCAAACAGATCTGGCTGGCCTTCGTGTGGTCGATGAAGGGGCTGAAGGCCGCGTGGCGGCATGAGGCGTCGTTTCGCCTGGAAGCGTATCTGGCCATCGTGATGGTGCCGCTGGGTTTGTGGCTGGGCGATGGCGCGCTGGAAAAGCTGGCGCTGGCCGGCACGCCGTTGCTGGTGCTGTTGGCCGAATTG
>DASVGR010000070.1:0-32071 GCA_036379395.1 Rhodanobacteraceae bacterium
GCAACAACAGCATCTGCAACATGATCAGCATCACGCCGAGGATCGACAGCCAGATCACCAGCGAATGACGAAAGGCTGCGTTCTGGCCCTCGAACTGATCTTCCGACTGCGCCACCGTCATGGTCATCGGCACCGACTTGCCGTTGTCCCGATCCAGTGCCACGCCGTAGCTGAAGTAGTACAGCCGCCCCATGCGTGTGTCGATCGGGCCGACGAAGCGGCTCTGCCCCGGCGGCAGCGGCTGCAGGAAACTGAAGTCGCGACCGATCGCCGATGATGACTCCCAATGGAAGCCATGGTCACCGATGGCCACCGCGTACAAGCCTGACCCCGGACCCGAAAAATTCGGATCCGGCAGCGTATCCACCGGCGGCAGCAACTTGCCGTAACGATTGACGTCAGTGTGCGCAATATAGGCAATGGCGAAGTTGTACAGCCGATCGTGCAGCGCGCTCAGCGTGCGCTGCTTGTTCGCCTGCGACAGGGCCAATCCGACCAGACCAAGAAAGCCCGCCAGCACGAAACCCGTGGCAATCGCCGCGCGCGCCACCAGTGACAACGGGCGACGCGATGGCGATGCCGGTTGCTTACTCGTCGTCGCCGTCGGTGCGCGGGATGGCAAAGCGGTATCCGCGTCCACGTACCGTCTCGATGGGTTTGAGGGTGCCTTCCGGATCGAGCTTGCGCCGCAACCGGCCGATGAACACTTCGAGCACGTTGGAATCGCGATCGAAATCCTGCTGGTAGATGTGCTCGGTGAGATCGGCCTTGGAAACCAGTTCGCCGGCGTGCAGCATCAGGTATTCGAGCACCTTGTACTCGTAGCTGGTCAGGTCGACCGGCTTGCCTTCCACCGTCACGGTCTGCGCCGTGGTGTCCAGATGGATGACGCCGCAGGCCAGGATCGGCTTGGACCAGCCGCTGGCGCGGCGCACCAGCGCGTTGATGCGCGCCAGCAATTCTTCGACATGGAACGGCTTGACGAGGTAGTCGTCGGCGCCGTGCTTGAGGCCTTCGACCTTGTCCTGCCAGCTCGACCGCGCGGTCAGGATGAGGATCGGGTAGCCCTGCTTTTCCTCGCGCAGCGTGCGCACCAGGTCCATGCCGGACATCTTCGGCAAGCCGAGATCGATGATGGCCAGATCAAACGGCACCTCGCGGCCAAGGTACAGGCCTTCCTCGCCGTCCTGGGCCGCGTCCACGGCAAAGCCGTCGCGTTTGAGGCGTGCAGCGAGCGTTTCGCGCAATGGCGCCTCGTCCTCCACCAACAAAATGCGCATCAGTGAGTCTCCTCGAGCTTGTGGGCTGAATGATGGACCAGGCGGGAACGCACCGGAATGACGCGGACATGGCCGTCCGGCGTCAACACCTTGATGCGATATTCCGTGGCATTGCCATACTGGCGCGAACTGGCGCGCAGCACCTTGCCATGCGTTTGTTTCTCGACCTTGGCGACGGCTTCATCAAGCGTAACACCCGGGCCGGCCAACACGACCTGCGGCACCGTGGGCGTGCCCGGCCGCGCCGGCACCGTCAGCGCCGACGCCGGCACCACCGCCCAGGCCGCGCCACCGGCCGCCATCAGTGCCACCACCAACATGGCGTGCCAATGCGAATATCGCCAATCAGTCATGCGTGCATGATGCCGTGCCGGATTGAATTCGTGCTGAACCCTGAACAACAAGGCTCCCGCTTCAGGCCGCATCGGCCAACGGCACGACGGCATCCAGCGCACGTTCCAGCAGCGACCAGTCGGCCGCGTCCGCATGCGCGCCCTCGCTCAGCACGCGCCGGAAGCGCCGTGCCCCCGGCTCGCCCTGGAACAGGCCCAATACGTGGCGCGTGATGTGCTTGAGCAAGACGCCATGCGCCAGCTCGGCCCGGATGTACGGCGCCATGCGCTGCAACACGTCCGCCCGCGTGGGCAGCGGCGTGCCGTACAGACGCGCCTCCAGCCGCGCCAGGAGCCACGGATCGTGATAAGCCGCGCGGCCCAGCATCACGCCATCGACATGGTCCAGCTCGGCCACGGCGGCGTCCAGCGTCACCAGGCCACCGTTGATGATGACCGTGAGTTGCGGAAACTCGCGTTTCAGGCGGTGCACGCGCGCGTAGTCGAGCGGCGGAATCTCGCGGTTTTCCTTGGGCGACAAGCCTTTCAGCCACGCCTTGCGCGCATGCACGGTGAGCACGTTGACGCCGGCCTCAACCATCGTTTCCACAAAACGCTGCAAGTCGGCATAGGCGTCCTGGTCGTCCACGCCGATGCGGCACTTGACCGTCACCGGCACGTCCACCGCCTCGCGCATGGCGCGCACGCAATCGGCCACCAGCACCGGCTCACGCATCAGGCAGGCGCCAAAACGCCCCGACTGCACACGGCTGGACGGGCAACCGACATTGAGGTTGATCTCGTCGTAACCGGCCTCGGCACCGTAACGCGCCGCCACCGCCAGCTCGGCCGGATCGCTGCCGCCCAGTTGCAGCGCCACGGGATGCTCGGCCGCGTCGTGGCGCAGCAAACGCTCGCGATCGCCGTGGATCAGCGCGGCAGCGGTCACCATCTCCGAGTACAATCGCGCATGCGGCGACAACAGCCGATGGAAATACCGGCAGTGACGGTCGGTCCAATCCATCATCGGCGCCACGCACAACCGCCAGTCGGCGGGCGCGGGCGACGACGAAGCCAGAGTGTCGGCGGTAGTCAATGTCGGGTCCTGGAAACGTCCGGCAACGCAAATTCAAACCGCGCATTGTACAGCATGCCGCAAGGCACGCTCGGGCGGCCTTTTTCAAGTTTTTCAAGACATTCTGCCATGGTTGATCTGGTTACCGAACGCGTCCTGGACGTCCACCACTGGAACGACAAGCTGTTCAGCTTCCGCACCACGCGCGACCCCGGTTTGCGCTTCGACACCGGTCATTTCGTGATGATCGGCCTGCGCGTGGACGAACGCCCGCTGATGCGCGCCTACTCCATCGCCAGCGCCAGCTACGAGGAACACCTCGAATTTTTGTCGGTCAAGGTGGCCGACGGCCCGCTCACCTCGCGCCTGCAACACATCAAGGTCGGCGACGAGATCCTGGTCAGCCGCAAGCCGACCGGCACCCTGGTGCTGGGCGACCTCAAGCCCGGCAAGCGCCTGTACCTGCTGGCCACCGGCACGGGCCTCGCGCCGTTCCTGAGCGTGGTGCGCGACCCGGAAACCTACGAGCGCTTTGAAAAAGTCATCTTGTGCCACGGCGTGCGCCGCGTCAGCGACCTGGCCTACGCCGACTACCTCACGCGCGAACTGCCGCAACACGAATACCTGGGCGAGCTGGTGCGCGACAAGCTCATCTACTACCCGACCGTGACGCGCGAGCCGTTCCGCAACACCGGCCGCATCACCGATGCCATCGTCAACGGCACGCTGGCGGCCACCATCGGCCTGCCGCCGCTGGATCCGGCCGCCGATCGCGTGATGATCTGCGGCAGCGAAGCCATGCTGGCCGACACCCGCACCCTGCTCGACGGCCGCGGCTTTGTCATCTCGCCACGCACGCGCCAGCAAGGCGACTACGTCATCGAGCGCGCCTTCGCCGACAAATAGACTGCCGGCCAGGTGAATGGGTCGGGGTTCGCGCGGCCCCGGCCGGAGCCAAATTGTTAGGAGCGCGCCTGCGCGCGATGGCCGGATGCAGGGTTTGTGGCACAAAGCCCCTTCGCCCGCAGGCGGGCTCCCACAGACAAAAGCATGCCGCATGCTTGCACCACCGCGGCGGGGCGACGACACTGCGACCATCCCTGCAGGAATCGCCCATGCCTTACCTAGACATCGTCCTGTACGTCGTCGCCGCGCTGCTGGTGCTGGCCGGCCTGGCCGGCTCGATCCTGCCGATCCTGCCCGGCATTCCGATGATTTTCGGCGGCCTGTGGCTGGCAGCCTGGGTGGACGGCTACCAGCACGTCGGCTGGGGCACGCTGAGCATCGTGGCGATATTGGGCATCATCGCCATGGCACTGGACTTCATCGCCGGCGCGCTTGGCGCCAAACGCGTCGGTGCCAGCAGGCTGGCCATCTGGGGCGCCTTTCTGGGCACCATCGCCGGCATGTTCTTCGGCGTTTTCGGCATCATCATCGGCCCGTTCGTCGGCGCGCTGATCGGCGAGCTGATGAACGGCAACAGCGTGCTGCGCTCCACGCACGTGAGCATCGGCACCTGGATCGGCATGCTGCTGGGCACGTTGGCCAAGCTGGTGCTGTCGTTCATGATGGTCGGCGTGTGGGCCGTGATGTGGTTCGTCTGAACACGAACCGGCCGCCCGCCTACGCGTCGTGACCGGCTGGCGTCTTGCGCCACGCGCGCGTCCACAGCAACCAGCCGATCATCACGCCGGCGCAGGCGCCGATGAATTCGCACGTCACGCGCATGCCCAGCGTGTCCGCGTCGTGGATCGAATCGATCACGCGCGCCGCCGTCACCGGCGACTGCATCGACACCACGCCCATGTAAAACAGGTTCCAGCTGTCGATGCTGGCCGTGGCCAGCATGGTCGCCACCCACGTCCAGCCGATGGTGCGCGCGTGGCTCCAGTGCTCGCGCCGCCCCCACCAATGGAACGGGCCGAACAGGATGATGCCGGCCGCAAGCGAAATCAGCGCATCAAGGGCAACACCGAGCGGACCGTAGGGCAAAAAGGCAAAGTTCATGGCGTGGCGGTAAAGTGGATTGGCAAGGGACGCATCGGCGTACCGCGCATGATGGAGGGCAATGTGAAGCGTTGCAATCAGGCTTGCCGACGCCGCGGTTTTCGCCATGCTGCCAGCCGCTGGCGCGGCACGTCGAACCCGGCATGAACCACGCCGACGGTACGCCCGACATCGCGCAAGCACCCGTCGACCTGCTGGTCGTGGGCGGCGGCATCAACGGCACGGCCATTGCCCGTGACGCCGCCGGACGCGGCCTGTCGGTCTGCCTGTGCGAAGCCGACGACCTGGCCGCGCACACGTCCAGCGCCAGCACCAAGCTCATCCACGGCGGCCTGCGTTATCTCGAACAATACGAATTCCGCCTGGTCAGCGAGGCGCTGATCGAACGCGAAGTATTGCTGGCCACCGCGCCGCACTTGATCCGTCCGCTGCGCTTCGTGCTGGTGCACGAGCCGCACCTGCGCCCGGCATGGATGATCCGCCTGGGCCTGTTCCTCTACGACCATCTGGACCGCGGCCGTCGCACGCTGCCGTCGTCGCGCCGCATCAACCTGGCCAGCCACGCGGCCGGCCACGATCTCAAGGCCGATTTCCGCACCGGCTTCGTGTATTCGGACACGCAAGTGCAAGACGCCCGCCTGACCGTGCTCAACGCCATGGATGCCCTTGCCCACGGCGCGCGCATCCTCACGCGCACGCGCGTGGTGCATGCCGAACGCGGTACGGATGGCTGGACGGCCAGCCTGTCCGACGGCGACGGCCGACACACCACCGTGCACGCGCGCATGCTCGTCAACGCGACCGGCCCGTGGGCCGTGCACTTTCTGGACGAAGTCGCGCACTTCCGGCATTCGCATGCGCTGCGGCTGGTCAAGGGCAGCCACATCGTCGTGCCGCGCCTCGTCGAGCACGATTTCGCCTACACCTTCCAGCTGCCCGACCGCCGCATCGTGTTCGCCATTCCCTACCAGCGCGATTTCACGCTCATCGGCACCACCGACGTCGACTACCGTGGCGATCCCTCCCGGCTGGCCATCAGCGCCGACGAAACCGCGTACCTGTGCGATGCCGTCAACCGCCACTTCAGGCGCCAGATCACGCCGGACGACGTGCGTTGGAGCTACGCCGGCGTGCGCCCGCTGGTCGAAGACGAAGAAGCCAGCGCCGCCGAAGTGACGCGCGGCTACCGGCTGGAGGAAAACGCGCACGGCGCGCCGCTGCTGAGCGTGTTCGGCGGCAAGATCACCACCGCGCGGCGCCTGGCCGAGGAAGCGTTGGACAAGCTCGCGCCACACCACGCCCGCCGTCGCCACTGGACCGCACACGCGCCGTTGCCCGGTGGCGAACGACGCGATATCGACACCTTCCAGGCTGGGTTCATGCAAAGCCATCCGTGGCTGCCGCCGGCGCTGGCCACGCGCCTGGTGCGCAGCTACGGCACGCGCGCGCCGGCCATCCTCGGCAAGGCATCCTCGCTGGCAGACCTTGGCCCGCACTTCGGCGCCGGCCTGTACGCGGCCGAAGTCGATTACCTGCGCCACGATGAATGGGCGCAAACCGCGGACGACATCCTGTGGCGGCGCGGCAAGCTCGGCCTGCGTCTTTCCACCGATGAAACTGGCCGTCTGGACGGCTATCTGCATTCGTCCTGACCGGAGACGCGCATGGCTTCCTGCATCCTCGCCATCGACCAGGGCACCACCAGCTCGCGCACCATCGTGTTCGACCACGACAGCCGCATCCTGGGCATGGCGCAACGCGAATTCGGGCAGATCTTTCCGCAGCCGGGCTGGGTCGAGCACGACCCTAGCGCCATCATGACCAGCGTGCTCACCACCATGACCGAGGTGATGAACGACAGCCGGATGAGCCCCGCGGACATCGCCGCCATCGGCATCACCAACCAGCGCGAAACCACGGTGGTGTGGGACAAGGCCACCGGCCAGCCGATCCACAACGCCATCGTGTGGCAATCGCGCCAGACGCGCGACATCTGCGAAAAGCTCAAGGCCGACGGCTTCGAATCCATGGTGCGCGAAAAAACCGGCCTGCTGCTCGATCCCTACTTCGCCGGCACCAAGATCCGGTGGATTCTCGACCACGTCGACGGCGCCCGCGAGCGCGCGCTCCGCGGCGAGCTGCTGTTCGGCACCATGGACACCTGGCTCATCTGGAACCTCACCGGCGGTCGCGTCCACGCGACGGACGCGACCAACGCCTCGCGCACGCTCCTGTACGACATCCACGCAGGCCGCTGGGACGACGATCTGCTGGCCATGCTCGACGTGCCACGCGCCATGCTGCCTGAAGTGCGCTCGTGCAGCGAAATCTACGGCACCACCACGCCAGCGCATTTTTTCGGCACCGAAGTGCCCATCGCCGGCGTCGCCGGTGACCAGCAGGCGGCGCTGTTCGGCCAGTGCTGCTTCGCACCGGGCATGGCCAAGAACACCTGCGGCACCGGCTGCTTCCTGCTGATGAACACCGGCGGCCAAGCCGTAATCTCGCAACATGGCCTGCTGACCACGGTCGGCCTGCGCCTGGGCGACGAGGTGCAATACGCGCTCGAAGGCAGCGTGTTCGTGGCCGGCGCAGTGGTGCAATGGCTGCGCGACGGCCTGCACCTGATCGACCAAGCCAGTGACTCGCAAGGCTGCGCCGAACGCGCGCGCGACAACGGCGGCGTGTACATGGTGCCGGCCTTCGTCGGCCTCGGTGCGCCGTATTGGCGCAGCGACGTGCGCGGCGCCGTTTTCGGCCTTGTCCAAGGCACCACCAGGGACCAGTTCGTGCGCGCCGCGCTGGAATCGCTGGCCTACCAGACACGCGACGTGCTGGACGCGATGCAGGCCGACGCCGGCATCGAACTCACCGAACTGCGCGCCGATGGCGGCGCCATCGCCAATGATTTTCTGGCGCAGTTCCAGAGCGACATCCTCGGCGTGCCGGTGATCCGTCCCCGCGTGACCGAAACCACCGCGCTGGGCGCGGCCTACCTGGCCGGCCTGGCCACCGGCTTCTGGCACGACCGCGACGAAATCGCCCGCCAATGGGCCGTCGACAGACGCTTCGAACCGGCCCTCGCCGAAGCCGACCGCGCGACGCTGTACGCCAACTGGCAACGTGCCGTCGCGGCGGCCATGCAGTTCAGCGTTTGAATCGCCGCCACATGCCGGACAGTGCGATTCAGTCACGTTCGCGAAACAATTGCCGGTACTGGCTCGGACTCAGGCCCGTCGTCTGACGGAACTTCCGGGACAAGGCACTCTGGTCGCAAAACCCGGTTTGCAGCGCCACTTGGGCAACCGACAACGCGCCCTGCCGAAGCCACTGCGCCGCCGCGTCGATGCGCACCTTGAGCAGGTATTGCCCGGCGGACAACTGGAACACGCGCCGCATGCGCCGTTCGAATTGCGCCAACGACAAATGTGACATGCACGCCAGCGCCTCGACCCGCAACGTCTCGGCCAGATGGGCGTGGATGTAGTCGATGGTGTCGGCGAAATCGGCATCAATGAAGCTCGCCCGCCCCGGATCATGCACATCCTTGGACAGGCACGCCAGACCCACGACATCGCCCTTCGCATCATGCAAGGGCTGCTTGGTCGTCAGGCACCAGCCCGCACTGCGATTGGGGTACAACGTCAGATCGAGATTGTCGATCACGGGCCTGCCGCTCAGGAACAACTGCTCGTCCTGCCTGGCGTAACGCTGCGCCATCGGCTGTGGAAACAGGTCGAACGCGGTCAGGCCGATGGCCTGTTGCTTGCTCGCCAGCCCGCAGCGCTCCACACACGATTCGCTCATCAGCACGTAGCACCCGGATCGATCCTTGATGGAGAAAACCATGTCCGGCACGCGGTCGAAAACGGCCACCAGTGTCGCCATCGATTTCAGTTCGCCAAGAAACGCTTCCTGCCACTCCTGCCTGTCCGTTGTCACGACCATCGCTGCCACCTCAAACGGTGAATTTGCAGAATTTCGACGGAACTGCAATGGAAATTGCCAAGACCAAACCAGGGATGCTTCCTAGCATCAACAGGGTCGCTCGAACTGGCCGGAGGGGGCCGCCCATACAAGGTTCATGCGGCAAGCCGCGGTGCGGATCGTACTGCGAATTACCTTTACCGGGAGGAACCAATCGATGTTTTCGACCTCGTCTTCGCGAGGCAGGCTGTTGCGTACCAGTTTGTGGCTGGTACTGGGCAGCATCTGCTTCTCAAGCTATGCCACGCCGCCGAAAAGCCGCGTCACGCCACCAACCAGCGAGCCGCCGCCGACGGCCGCCGTATTGCCGGCACCAGGCGCCGGCAACGTGCACATCGCGCATGTGCAAAAGCAACCGTTGACTGCGGCACAACGCCCGCCGAAGTCGTCTTCGCGGCAGGTTTTTCGCACCGATTACGACCGTCCGCTGCGCAACCAGAGCACACAGACAAGGATGCTGCTGACCCAGGCCACCACCACCTGTGACACCAGTGCGTTCGCCAGTGCCAGCGGCGGCAACCTGGTCAATCTGGTCAAGTCTTCGACGCTGGATTGCCTGAATACCCTGTTCAGTGTCACCGGAGCACAAGCCGGGCAAGTTTTTCCCGAAGCCAAGATGGTCACCATCGCCAATGCGATGCAGACCGAAGCCGTCACCTACTCCGGCAGCAACAGTGACGACATCCTGCAGCTGATCGAATTTCTGCGCGCCGGCTATTACGTGCAGTACTACGATCCCAGCGACGTGGGCACCTATGGCACGGCGCTGAAGCAGGCCATCGAACCGGCGCTGGATGCCTTCATCGCCAACGCCCATTTCACCGACGTCAATGAACAACACGGCCAGGTGCTGTCCGAGTTCGTCACGTTGATCGACAGCGCAAGCGAGAACGCACACGAGCTCAGCACGGTGATGACGCTGCTCAAGAATTACAACAGCAGCTATCACGCGTATCCGTACATGATGACGGCGGTCAACAACGTGTTCACGGTGCTGTTCCGCGGCCACTACGACGCCGACTTCGTGGCGGCCGTGCAGGACGATCCGTCCATCGCCGAAGACCTGTCCAACTTCATCACCGCCAACGCAGTCGAAGCCGGCACGGCCAACGAATACCTGCTGGCCAACGCCGCCACCGAAATGACGCGGTTCCTGCAATATCCGGACATCGCGGCGACGGTGCGTCCGCTGGTCAAGAGCGTGCTGGGCAACTACGCGATGACCGGCACCGGTGCCTCGATCTGGGTAGCGGCCGCGTCCTCGGCCTATTACTACGACCAGTCCAATTGCAGCTACTACGGCATCTGCAACTACAAGGCCGAGCTTGAACAGACGGTACTGCCCATCAGCCACACCTGCAGCCCGACGTTGAAACTGCGTGCCGAATCGCTCACCTCGGCACAGATCACCCACGTGTGCGACGAGGTGATGGGTGAAACGGATTACTTCCACCAGAAGGTGCAAGACAACGACACGCCGGTGGCCGATGACCACAACACCACACTTGAGCTGGACATCTTCAAGAGCAGCACCGACTACGCCACCTATGCCGGCGCGATCTTCGGCAACAGCACCGACAACGGCGGCATCTACCTTGAAGGCGATCCGTCCGACCCGGCCAACCAGCCGCGCTTCATCGCCTACCAGGCCGAGTGGCTGGAGCCGACATTCGAGATATGGAACCTGACCCACGAATACGTCCATTACCTCGACGGCCGCTTCGACATGTACGGCGACTTCAACGACTACACGACGGTACCCAGCGTGTGGTGGATGGAAGGCCTGGCCGAATACATGTCCTACAGCTACCGCAACGTGCTGTATCCGGAAGCCATCGCCGATGCCGGCACGCAGCAATACCCGCTGAGCACGATCTTCGCCAACGACTACAACAGCGGCGAAGAACGCGTATATCGCTGGGGTTATCTGGCCGTGCGCTACATGTTCGAAAAGCAGTATCCGGAAGTGACCACAATGCTGGGCTATTTCCGTGCCGGCAACTACACCGGCTACGCCAACTGGCTGGCATCGATCAAGTATTCGCACGACGCGGACTGGGATACCTGGCTGGCCTGCCTCAACACCGGCAATGGCGACACCAGTGCCTGTGGCGGTTCCACCACGCCGCCGCCGAACACGCCGCCCGGCGGTGGCAACAACCCGCCACCCAGCATCGGTGAATGCACCGACCCGGACACCAGCGTGCTGGGCAACAACTGCAAGCGCAGCAACCTGGCCACCAGCCGCAGCGGCGACACGAACTGGTTCTACATTTACGTGCCGGCCGGCACCACCGACCTGCACATCCAGACCGGCGGCGGCACCGGCAATGCCGACTTGTACGTCAGCGCCAGCACCTGGCCGACGCCGTCCAGCTACGACGCCAAATCCACCCAGTCGGGCAATGACGAGTCAATCGACATCGCCAATCCGGCAACCGGCGGCTACTACTACGTGTCGGTCTATGCCGCGGCGCCGTATTCGGACGTCTACGTGAGTGCCAGCATGACCAGTGGCGGCTCGACCACGCCGCCGCCGTCGCAAAACCTGCCCGAGTGCACGGGCAGCGACGACAGCGTCCTGGCCAACGGTTGCCAACGCAGCGGTCGCAGCGAAGCCACCGCCGGCGGCAACGACTACCTGTACATCTGGGTTCCGCAGGGCACCACCCAGCTGAACATCCAGACACAGGGCGGCACCGGCAACGCGGATCTCTACGTCAGTGGCAACAGCTATCCGCAAACCACCAGCTACGACGCGAAGTCGACCAATTCAGGCAACGACGAATCGGTCACCATCAATGCGCCGACAACCGGCACGTACTACTACGTCATGCTGAATGCGGTCGCACCGTTCAGCGGCGTCAACGTCAGTGCCACGCTCGACTAGCAACAAGCGCAAACCGGGCCATGCGATGGCCCATCCCGGAACGCCCGCAGACCTTGCGGGCGTTCCTTTTCACGGCGTGTCGCCACGCTGCGAAGCCAGCGCCCGGTAATCACGAGGTGTCATGCCGACCGTCGCCTTGAATTGCCTGGCAAACGCGCTTTGATCACCGAACCCGCAGGCCTGGCCCACGGCGGCGACATTGTCCGTTCCCGCCAGCAGGCGCATTGCCGACTCGATGCGCAACTTGGTCAGCAGTTGTTGCGGCGTCAACTGGAACACGCGCTTGACGTCACGCTCCAGCTGCGCCACCGACACGTCGGCCAGGGCCGCCAGGGCACTCACGCGCAGGGTTTCCGCGTAGTGGTCGTGCAAGTACTCGATCACCCGGCGCAATCGCGTGTAGACCGGATGGCCACCCTCCGGTTGCCCCAGGTCACGCGAAATGCCCAGCACCCCGCAAATGCCGTCACCCTCGCGCAACGGCCGCTTGCAGGTCAGGCACCAGCCCGGCGTGCGGTTGGGAAAAATGTGCATCTCCAGCTGGTTCTCGATGCTCTCGCCCAGCAACACGCGCTGGTCCTGCCAGGCATAAGAACTGCCCAGGGACGCCGCGAACAATTCCCTTGCCGTGCGCCCCAGCACCTCTTCGCGGCGCTTCAGCCCCAGACGTCGCACCAGGGTGAGGTTGGCGTAGAGATAACGCCCGTTGACGTCCTTGATGAAGAAAACCACGCCGGGCAAAAGGTCCATCAACGCCTCCAGCTGACCGCCGGCGACAAGAACCTGCGCGCGCGCTTCGGTCACGTTGCCGACCACTTCCATCCGCCCGCCGCCGGGACCGCTGGCCGAAGGTTTTTCGGGGATTCCGGAATGTTCTTTCATTGTGCCGACTTCCGCATCAAGTGGTACGAAGTGTTGCTAGACCGCACGGCCCGGCAGGAACGACGATGGCCGCATGCATAGCATAGACATCATCGATACACACACGGGCGGTGAACCAACCCGCGTCGTGCTGGGTGGCTTTCCCTTCCTGTACGGCTCCAGCATGGCGGAAAAGCGCGCCGATCTGGCCAGCCAGCATGACCGCTGGCGCCAGGCGATCGTGTGCGAACCGCGTGGTTCGGACACGATCGTCGGCGCCCTGCTGCTGCCACCGCAAGACCGCTGTGCCTGTACCGGGGTGATTTTTTTCAACAACGTCGGCTGCCTGGGCATGTGCGGCCACGGCACCATCGGCGTGGTACGGGCCCTGGCCCACCTTGGCCGCATCCAGAGCGGGCGCCACCGGATCGAAACGCCGGTCGGTCCGGTTGATGTGGACCTTCTCCCGGATGGCCGGATCTCGGTCCACAACGTGGAAAGCTACCGCTACCGGGCCGATGTGACGGTCGACGTGCCCGGCCATGGCCTTGTCCACGGCGACGTCGCCTGGGGCGGCAACTGGTTCTTCATCACCGGCGACACGCCACTGCCGCTGACGCTGGCCAACCGCGAGGCCCTGTGCGAATACACCACGGCCATTCGCCACGCGCTGTCCCGCCAGGGCATTCGCGGTGCCGAAGGTGCCGAAATCGACCACGTCGAACTGTCCACATCCTCGCCCACCGACGGCGTCGACTCGCGCAATTTCGTGCTCTGTCCCGGGCTGGCCTGGGACCGGTCCCCCTGCGGCACCGGCACCAGCGCCAAGCTGGCCTGTCTGGTGGCCGACGGCAAGCTGGGCACCGGCGACGTGTGGAAGCAGGAAGGCATCCTCGGCAGCGTCTTCGAGGGCAGCTGCCAACCCACCCGGCACGGCGTGCTGCCGCTTGTCACCGGCAATGCCCACGTCATCGCGCGCAGCACCCTCATCGTCCAGGACGAAGATCCGTTTGCCTGGGGGATACCGACGTAATGTCCCGCTTCGACCTCATCATCGTCGGCGCCGGCATCATCGGCACGGCCTGTGCCGATGCCGCCGCCGCGCTCGGCTGGCGCACGGCGGTCGTCGAACCAGGACCGGTCGGTGGCGGTGCCACAGCGGCCGCCATGGGCCATCTGGTCGCCATGGATGATGACATGGCCGAACTGGCGCTGGCCCGTTACTCGATCCGCCAATGGCAGGCATTCGCCGATCTTCCTGCGGCCGAGTTCAGCCGTTGCGGCACACTCTGGGTGGCACGCACGGCAGCCGAAGCCGCCGGCATCGACGCCCGCGTAGCGCGCCTGCGCGCGGCAGGCATTTACGCACAGGTACTCGATGCCGGCGACCTGCAACGTATCGAACCGTTGCTGGCTCCCGGCATGGCCGGCGGCATGCTGGTGCCCGACGAGGCGGTCGTGTATCCCCCGGGCGTGGCTCGCCACCTGTTGGACCAAGCCCTCTCGCACGACGCACAGCTTTACGCCGCGCGGCGCGTGCAAGCGCTGATACACCATGGCGTGCAGCTTGACGACGGCACGCAATTGCACGGTCGCGTACTGCTGGCAACCGGCGGCCAACTGCCGGAACTTGTGCCCGAACTGCCCATGCGCTTGCGCAAGGGACATCTCGTGATCAGCGAGCGCTACCCCGGCCTGCTGCAGCACCAGGTGCTGGAAATGGGCTATGCCGACAGCGCCCATGGACAGGCGGACAGCAGCGTGGCCTTCAACGTCCAGCCGCGCCCGACCGGGCAATTGCTGCTGGGCTCCTCGCGCGAGTTCGATGCCGACTCCGGCGAGGTGTCCCCGCCCATGCTGCAACGCATGCTGCAGCACGCCTTCGCCTTCATGCCGTCGCTGCGCCGGTTGCGGGCATTGCGCACCTGGACCGGCATGCGCCCGACCAGCGTCGACGGCCTGCCCTACCTGGGCGCCGTTCCGGGGCGCGACGAGGTGTGGGTGGCCGCCGGCCACGAAGGCCTGGGCATCACCACTGCCCTGGGCAGCGCACTGCTGCTGATGGATCTGATGCGCGGCCACACCCCGGCCATCGATCCTGCTCCCTATTCGCCAGCACGGGTGATGCAATGACCGCCGCCGATACCATTCGCCTGCACGTTGACGGCCAGCCCGTCGAGGTTCCCCGCGGCGCCAGTCTCGCTGCGGCCGTCGCCCATGCCACGCCGCACTTCCGGGTCTCGCGCAACGGCCAGCCGCGCGCACCGTTGTGCGGAATGGGCGTGTGTTTTGAATGTCGCGTGCAGGTTGACGGAGAGGCACACGTGCGCGCCTGCATGACCCCGGCGCGCGACGGCATGCGGGTGAGCACCCATGACTGAGCACTACGACGTCCTCGTGGTCGGTGCCGGCCCGGCAGGGCTGGCGGCCGCCCGTGCCGCCTCGGGCCACCATCGCAGCGTGGCCGTGGTGGACGCCCAGGCGATGCCGGGGGGCCAGGTCTGGCGGCATGATGTGGCCAAACGGTCTCCGCGGGCGGCACGCAAGGCCATCACGGCGCTGGACAAGGTGCGTTGGCTGTCCGGCCACACGGTGGTTGCCGGCGACACCCGCACCTTGCGGATGGAATCGCGTGACGGCGCCCACGATGTCACCTTCGATGCGCTGGTACTTGCCACCGGCGCGCGCGAATTGCACTTGCCATTCCCGGGCTGGACCCTGCCCGGCGTGACCGGCGCCGGCGGCCTGCAGGCGCTCACCAAGCAGGGCTGGCCGATGGCCGGCAAGCGCGTCCTGGTGGCAGGCACCGGACCATTGCTGCTGGCTGCCGCAAGCAGCCTGCGCAGCCACGGCGCAAAAGTTGTCGGCATCGTCGAACAGGCCCCGCACCATCGCGTGGCCGCCTTTGCCGGCCAACTGTGGCGTTGGCCGGCACGGGCCGCGCAGGCCGTGCGCCTGAAATCACATCTGGCCGGCGTGCCCTGCCACTACGGCGCCCACGTGCGCGAGGCGTTCGGCAACGACGGCACGCTGCAAGCCGTCACCGTCGAGAATGCCACCGGCATGCAACGCATCCCTTGCGACCTGTTGGCCGTGGGCTACGGTCTGGTACCGAACACCCGCCTGGCGCAATTGCTGGGTTGCCGGCTGCAGGAAAACACGCCACACCCGGGCGTGCAGGTCGATGGCGCCTGCCGTACCAGCGTGGCCAACGTTTTCGCCGCCGGCGAAATCTGCGGCATCGGTGGTCTGGCCATGGCGCGCATCGAAGGAACCATCGCCGGACATGCCGCCGCCGGCAGCCGCCACGACATCCTTGCATGGAACAGGCGCCATGCCCGCGCCCGGCTTTTTGCCGACATCCTGGCCCGCACATTCGCCCTGGATCCGTCACTGCACAACCTGGCCACCCCCGACACCATCGTGTGCCGCTGCGAGGACGTGCCGCTGGCGGCACTGGACGGCCTGGGCGACCTGCGCTCGGCCAAACTCGCCAGCCGCTGCGGCATGGGCGCCTGCCAGGGTCGCATTTGCGGCAGCGCCCTGACGGAACTGGGCCGCATTGCGTCCCCTGGCGTGCGCCCTCCGCTGTTTCCGGCCCGCATGGAAAGCCTGGCCGCAGCCCATTTTTCTTCCACCACTTGCGATCACCGAGGTACGAGCTGATGAACACTTCCTCCATGTGGCGCGGCGTCCTGCCGGCCATCACCACGCCCTTCACCGCCGACGGCGCCGTCGACCACGACTTTCTCGTCCAGCATGCTCGCCGCATGGTGGAAGCCGGCTGTGTCGGCATGGTGCCGCTGGGATCGCTGGGCGAGGCGGCCACGTTGAGCTTTGACGAAAAACGGGCGGTGATGCGCTCGCTGGTGGAAAACCTCGATGTTCCCGTCATTCCGGGCATTGCCTCGCTGTCCACCGACGAGGCCGTGCGACTGGCCCGTGAGGCCGAGGCCATCGGCTGTCGCGGCCTGATGGTGCTGCCGGCGTACGTGTATTCGACCGACTGGCGCGAAATGGGCGCGCATGCACGCGCCGTGCTTTCGGCCACCAGCCTGCCATGCATGCTCTACAACAACCCGCCGGCCTACAAGACCGACATCCTGCCCGAACAGATCGCCGAGCTGGCCGCCGCCCACCCCAACCTGCAGGCCGTGAAGGAGTCGTCCACCGACGTGCGCCGCCTGACGGCCATCCGCCACCTTCTGGGTGACCGCCTGGAGCTGCTGGTCGGTGTCGACGACCTGATCGTCGAAGGCATCGCCGCCGGCGCCACCGGCTGGATCGCCGGCCTGGTCAATGCTTTCCCGCACGAGTCGGTCAAACTGTTCGAACTGGCGCGCGCCGGAGACGACAAAGCCGCAGATGCGCTGTACCACTGGTTCCTGCCGCTGCTGCGCATGGACACCGGCCCGCGTTTCGTGCAGCTGATCAAGCTGGCGCAGGAACTGGCCGACATCGGCAGCGAGCGGGTCCGCGCCCCGCGCCTGCCGGTGGAAGGCACCGAACGCGTCCAGGCCCTGCAGCAGATCAAGCACGCCATCGCCACCCGACCGGAGCTGTGACATGGATACCCTGGAACCCGTCCTGCTGGATGGCGAATGGCGCCCAAGCCAGGCCAGTGGCCATTTTCGCGCCGAAAACCCGGCCACGGGCGAGGCCTTCGGTCCACTGTATCCGGTCAGCGACGCGGCCGACATCGAGCAGGCGTTGCGCAGCGCCTGCCAAGCCGCTCCGGCACTGGCCGCGGCGTCCCCGGAACACATCGCCACCTTCCTCGAAGCCTACGCCGTGTTGATCGACCGCCATGCCGAGGAACTGGCACGGATGGCGCAAGACGAAACCGGCCTGCCCGCCGACACCCGCATCGCCGGCAACGAGCTGCCACGCACGACCGACCAGCTGCGCCAGGCGGCGCAGGCCGTGCGTCGCTACGCCTGGTCGCAGCCGGTGATCGACACGGTCAAGGGGCTGCGTGCCCATTTCGCGCCATTGGGCAAACCCGTGTTGATCATGGGCCCCAACAACTTTCCGCTGGCGTTCAATGCCGTCTCCGGCAGCGATTTTGCTTCGGCCATCGCCGCCCGTAACCCAGTCATTGCCAAAGGCCACCCGTCCCATCCGGGCACCAGCAAGCGCCTGGCGGAGCTGGCCCGCGAAGCCCTGCGGCGCAGCGATTTGCCGGTTGCCAGCGTGCAGATGCTGTACAAATTCGATTCGTCGCTGGGGCTGTCACTGGCCGGCGATTCCCGTCTGGGCGCCATCGCCTTCACCGGCAGCCGTGCCGGCGGTCTGGCCCTGAAGGCCGCCGCCGACAAGGCCGGCATACCGATCTACGCAGAGATGTCCAGCATCAATCCGGTCTTCCTGTTGCCCGGTGCCATCGCCGAACGCGGCGCCGACAAACTGGCCGCGGAGTTCTTCGCTTCCTGCACGGCCGGCACCGGACAGTTTTGCACCAACCCCGGCCTCGTCATCGTGCCCAGGGGCGAAGCCGGCGACGCCTTCGTTTCCGCCGCAACCGAGCACTTCGCGCAAGCTTCCCCCGGCATCGTGTTTTCACGCGGGGTACGCGACAACTTCCTGCAGGCACTGCAACATCTGGGAGCGGCCGGCGCGAAAATCCTGGCCGGCGGGCAGGCTGTCGACGGCCCGGGCCATCGGGTCGCGCCGACGCTGCTGAGCGTTGGCGCCGGCACCTTTCTCGCCCACGGACAAGACCTGCAACACGAGGCATTCGGGCCGGCCAGCCTGCTGGTCCGCGCCAACGACGTGGACACGATGTGCCGCATCGCCGCACGCTTCGAAGGCAACCTCACCGGCACGCTCTATCGCGCCAACGACGGCCATGACGATGCCACCTGGAAGCAGGTGGTCGCCGTCCTGCGTCCCCGTGTCGGCCGCCTGATCAGCAACAAGATGCCGACCGGCGTCGCCGTCAGCCCGGCCATGAACCACGGCGGCCCGTATCCCAGCACCACCCATCCGGGGCACACCGCGGTCGGCATGCCCGCCGCCATCCGCCGCTTTGCCGCCCTGCACTGTTACGACAACGTGCCGCAGTCGTTGCTGCCAACGGAATTGCGCGACCACAACCCCGGCGGTATCCCGCGGCTGGTCGACGGATTGTGGACGCGCGCCGACCTCATGAAAAAATCCGGAGTGACGGCATGAGCGCGCAGATCGGCCACCTGTCGTTGCAACAGGCCCACGCCGAGCTCAAGCGCGATCCGTCTCCCGTGCCGCCGATCGGCGACGCGGAATACCAGCAGCGCATCGAGCACGCCCGGGCCCTGCTGCGCCAGCACGGCCAGGATGCCCTGCTGGTGACGGCCGGTACCTCGCTGCGCTACTTCAGCGGCATTCCGTGGGGTGCCAGCGAGCGGCTGGTGGCCATGCTGATTCCGTTGCACGGCGAGCCCAGCGTGTTCTGTCCGGCCTTCGAGGAAGGTTCGCTGCAGCATGCGCTGCGCATACCGGCGCAAGTCAGGCTGTGGGAAGAACACGAAGATCCGCAAGGGCTGGTCGCGCAGTCCGCCCGCGAGAACCATGCCGACACGATCGCGCTGGATCCCGCCGCGCCGGTCGCCGTGCTGACGCGCCTGCAGGCGGCCGCGCCGCATGCGCGGATCGTCGATGCCACCGCCATCATCAACGACTGCCGCATGTGCAAGTCGGCCACCGAACTGGCGTTGATGCAGCGAGCCACCGACATCACGCTCAAGGTGCACCGGCTGGTGGCCGGCATCGTCCACGAGGGCATTGCCACCAGCGAACTGAAGGCGTTCATCGACCACGCGCATCGCGCCTTGGGCGCGGATGGCGGCTCGACGTTCTGCATCGTGCAATTCGGCCAGGCGACGGCCTACCCGCACGGCATTCCCGGCGACCAGCAGCTTCAGGCCAACGACCTGATCCTGGTCGACACCGGCTGCACCGTCGGCGGCTACAACTCCGACATCACGCGCTGCTACAGCTTCGGCCGGCCTGACCCGGAACACGTGCGCATCTGGGAGCTGGAGCACGCGGCACAACAAGCCGCCTTCGCGGCCGTGCGTCCCGGTGTCGCCTGCGAGGACGTTGACCGGGCCGCGCGCAAGGTCATCGAGGACGCGGGCCTCGGCCCGGGCTACCGGCTGCCGGGGCTGCCGCACCGCACCGGGCACGGCTGCGGAGCGGACATCCACGAGGCGCCGTATCTTGTCCCCGGCGACAAGACCCCGCTGGCCCCCGGCATGTGCTGCAGCGACGAACCGATGATCGTCATCCCCGACCGTTTCGGCATTCGACTGGAAGACCATTTCCACGTCACCGACAACGCCGCGGCATGGTTCACGCCGCCCTCGCCAGCCATCGACCAGCCGTTTGCCTGAGGTTTCGAGAGCATCATGCAGTACGTCACGAACAGCGCCAACGATCGCCTGCACGCCATTTGCGAACGCGAATGGACGTGGCGCCGCGAGCAGTTTGCCGGCTACGACGACGAAGACAGCCAGGGCCAGCCGGCCGACCACTTGCCGCACGTGGACGTCACCACCCAGATTCGTCGCGCTGCCTACTGGAGCGACGTGCTGCAAACCCTCGGCTACATTCCCGAGCACGAACTGGATGACGATGCCGCCATTGATCTGGCCGTCCATCGCACCCAGGTCGAAGCGCTGCTGGACGGCCAGCGCTTCCGCACCTGGGAGATGCCGCTCAACGGCGACAGCGCGTTCTGGAGCGATCTGGGTTTCACCGCGCGGCGGCCGCACCACAGCTTGGCGGAGCTTGAGCAGTACCTCGGCCAGCTGCGCGACATCCCGCGCTATTTCAACGAGCAGATCGACAACATGCGTGCGGGTCTTGCCCGCGGCTTCAGCGTTCCGCGTGTCACGCTCGACGGACGTGCGGCATCATTGACGCCGTTTTTCCAGTCGCACGGCGCCGAAGACAACCTGTTTTTCACGCCGCTGCGCAACCTGCCCGGCCCGCTCGAAGCCGGCGACGGCGATCGCCTGCGCGCGGAAGCCTGCCGCATCATCCAGCACGACGTCATGCCGGCCTACGCGCACCTGCACGACTTTCTGCGCGATGTCTACGTACCGCAGGCGCGGCCCACGCTGGCCGCCGCAGACCTGCCGAACGGCGAAGCGTATTACCGGGCCCAGATCCGGCGCTTCACCACGCTGGACATGCGCCCGGCAGACATTCATGCCATCGGCCTCAACGAGGTCGAGCTTTTGCACGATGAAATGGAGCAGACCATCGCGCGTACCGGCTTCAAGGGCGGCTTCCGCGCATTCCTCGATTACCTGCGCCACGAGCCGCGTTTCTACGCCACCAGTGCCGAGCAACTGCTCAAGCAGGCCGCGTGGATCGCCAAACGCGTCGATGCCTGTGTCGGTGATTTCATCGGCCGCCTGCCACGCCAGCGCTTTGCCATTTCACCAGTGCCGGACGAACTGGCCGAGTCCTACACCAGCGGCCGCGGCGGTCCGGGCATGTACCTGCTCAACACCAGCCATCTGTCCTCGCGGCCGCTGTATGCATTGACGGCCTTGACGCTGCACGAAGCCTCGCCCGGCCACGCGCTGCAAATGTCATTGGCCGCCGAAATGGAAGGCCTGCCGGACTTCCGGCGCCTCGTACACCTGTCCGCCTACACCGAGGGCTGGGCACTGTATTGCGAAAAACTGGGCGTGGAAATGGGCCTGTACGAAACGCCATACGACCATTTCGGCTACCTTGCCTACCAAGCCTGGCGTGCCTGCCGACTGGTCGTCGACACCGGCATCCATCACTACGGCTGGAGCCGCGAAAAAGCGCGCAATTACCTGCGCGACAACACGGCACTGAGCGAAATCGAAGTGTGCTCGGAAGTGGACCGTTACATTGCCTGGCCGGGCCAGGCTCTGTCGTATTACCTGGGCATGCTGTGCATCACGCAAGCGCGCGCCCGGGCCGAACAGGCACTCGGCGCACGCTTCGATCTGCGCCATTTCCACGATGCCATCCTCGCCCAGGGCTCCGTGCCCCTGCCGGTATTGGAACGATCGGTCGACCGTTTCATTGCGCAACACGCACACAGGCACGACTGAACGTCGTTTCAGCGCCACATCAACGCTGATCATCTCCACGGCCTGCGCAATGCAGGCCGTCAACGTCTGCGCTGGCACGCTCCGCACGCCGGCAAAGATTTCGCATTGTGCGCAAATCCGCACGCAAACGCGTCAATCCCTACAAGACCGCGACGGCAACCCCACACCAAGATGACTCCCGCACGACACATCGGTGACGCAGGGGAGGGCCTTGCTCGTCACCGTTTCACGCACAGCCGGGCGATGGAATGCGCCGCGGACTGTGCCAGCGATCCCACTTGGGACAACAAACGGGGAGTTTCATCATGATCGAATACCGCTCTTCGAAAGGACCTCTTTCGAAGCCTCGCATGCTTGCTCTGGCCGTCGGCCTGGGCCTGGCCGGAATGACTGCCATGGCCTGGGGCCAGGCCACGACCGGCGCGATTTTCGGCCGCGCACCCGCCGGCAGCAACACGCACGTACTGATTCGGAGCGCGTCCGGCCTCACCCGCAAGATTCCCGTGGATGCCTCGGGCCACTACAACGCGACGTCACTGCCGCTGGGCACCTACACCGTCAGCCTGCTGCACAACGGCAAAACCGTGCAGACACACTCCGACGTGACACTGCGCGTAGGGGCCGGCACCGAGGTCGACTTTGCCGCCCCCGGCGCAACGGCCAATGCACAAAACCTGGCCACCGTGCAGGTGACCGCCAACGCCCTGCCGGCCATCGACGTGAGCAGCGTCGATTCACGCACCGTCGTCACTTCCGAGCAAATGGCCAAACTGCCGCTGGCCCGCAGCGCCGAGGCGGTAGCCCTGCTTGCCCCGGGCGCCATTTCCGGCAGCGGCTATTTCAGCGGCCCGACCGGCAACGCGCTGGTGTCGTTTTCCGGTTCATCGGTTACCGAGAACGCGTATTACATCAACGGCTTCAACACCACCGACCCGCTCAACGGCTTCGGCGGCGTCGACCTTCCCTACGGCGCCATGGCGCAGGAGCAGCTGCTCAGTGGCGGCTACGGTGCCGCCTACGGCCGCTCCGACGGCGGCGTCATCAACATGGTCGGCAAGCACGGCACCAACGTCTGGCACTTTGGTGGCCAAGTGCTGTGGACACCCGAATTCGCCAAAGGCAACCAGCGCGACGTGTACTACGTCAGCGGCGATCAGGCCGGGCAGCTGTACAACCGCAACACCGGCGACAAGACGTGGACGACCACGGAAGATGCTTACGTCGGCGGCCCGCTGATCAAGGACCGGTTGTTCCTGTTCTTCGCCGTGGAGGCGCAACGCACGCAAGGTTCCAGCGTGGGGTCCATCCTTTCGCCGTACAAAAACCAGTACCGCTACGACGATCCCAAGACCTACGCCAAGCTGGACTGGAACATCAACAGCAACAACATCCTTGAATTGACCTACGTGTCCAACAAGGATTCCTACCAGGGTTCGCTGTACGACTACGACTACGCCAACGACAAGGAAGGCAGCTTCGTCGCCCCGGACACCCACACGAAAACCGCCTTCAAGATTTACACGGCCAAGTTCACCAGCTACATCACGGACAATCTGACCTTGAGCGCCCTGTACGGCAAGATGAAGGGGACCTACTTCAGCCAGACGCCTGGCTACGACCCGACCGTGCCGTACACCTACAACGCCGACAAGGAAAATCCGGCCATCACCCATGGCGCCCTGCTGCACAGCTCGCAGACCATTGATACCCTGGCCAATCCCAAGCACAGCTCCACCAACACCAACCTGCGCGTGGATCTGAGCTACCGGCTGGGCAACCATACCTTGTCAGTCGGCATCGACAACCAGAACGTGGGTGATTTCTACGACGGCGTCAACACCAGCGGGCCCGACTATGCATGGGAATACATGCAAGGCGATCCGAATACCTACATCATGGGAACCAGCCCAACGGCCGACCCGTGGGTCGATGCCCCCGGCAAATACCCCGGCGGCAAAGACGGCTATTACGTCAACAAGTACAGCTACAACACCGCGGCCTCGGCGCACACCACACAACGTGCGCAGTACATCGAGGACAGCTGGCAAGTCACCAGCAACCTCCTGCTCAAGCTGGGCCTGCGCAACGACCAGTTCACCAACTACAACCCGTCCGGTGAAGCCTACCTGCGGTTGACCTCACCACAGTGGGCGCCACGGCTCGGCTTCAGCTGGGACGTGCATGGCGACTCCAGCCTCAAGATCTACGGCAATGCCGGGCGTTATTATCTGGCTCTCCCCTCACACGTTGCCCTGCGTGTTGCCGGCGCCCCCCGCTACACCCGTGAATCGTTCACGTATACCGGCATCAGCAGTGATGGCACGCCAACCGGCCTGACCGCCATCAAGAACAGCCGCAACGGCCCGGTATCGCCCAATGGCGAATACGGACAGGGCCACGATGCGCGCATCGTCGGTGCCGTCAATCTCGAATCGGAATACCAGGACGAGTTCATTCTCGGTTTCGACCAGCAGCTGTCGAAAAACTGGATTTACGGCGCCAAGGCGACCTTCCGCAAACTGGAAAACGCCATTGACGATGTGGGCGACACCAGCGCCATCATCGCCAAAATGGACAAGATGGGAATTGATCCTGGCACTTACGACGGGACCAACATCAACGGCGCCTACATGTTCAACCCCGGCAAGACCAACACCTTCAGGGTGCCCAAGTTTGGCGGTGGCTACTACCTGGTGCCCATGACCAATGCCGACTACGGATTCCCGCCACTCAAGCGCAATTACTACGGATTGAATCTGTACCTGGAGCACCCGTTTGACGGCACATGGTACGGCAAGATCGACTACCTGTACTCGCGCAGCTACGGCAACACCGAAGGCCAGGTACGCACCGACATTGGTCAAAGCGACGTATCCGCCACCGTCGATTGGGATTACAAACAGGTCATGGAATATTCCGATGGCGACCTGGCCAACAGCCGCAGGCACCAGATCAAGGCATACGGTTACTACCAGATCACGCCGGAATGGCTTGTCTCGGGAAACCTGTCGATTACTTCAGGCGCCCCACGCAGTTGTCTGGGTTACTACGGACCAAAGGAAACCAATCCGGGGCTCGGGTACAGCGGTGGTTATTATCACTGGTGCGGTGGACAACCGTCCCCTCCTGGCGCCGCGGGTCACAACCCATGGCAGTACATCCTCAGCCTCGGCGTCGATTACCACCCCGCCTGGGCCGATCACAAACTCGGCTTCCAGATCACGGTGCACAACGTGCTGAACAATCGCGTGGTGACCCAGACCGATCCGTTCTACGGGTTCGCCGACGCGCGCGACTCGACCTACAAGATGGCCGTCACGCAATCCACGCCCCGCTACGTCCGCTTCGGCATCACCTACGACTTCTGACCGCGCCACGACCATGACAACAGCATCGGTCCACCGATAGCACAAACCTCCTCAGACTTGGCCGCCCCGCACGGGGCGGTCTTTTTCCGGACACGCCGACAGCTTCAGGTCTTACCAGGATCAACGCCATGCGCCTTGCCTTCGCTTTTTCCCTTGCCGTCCTCCTCGCCACTTCCGCGCATGCGACAACGCCATCTGCCACACCGCCTCCCGCATCACCCCGGCAAGCCACCTTCACCACCATGCAAGGCGTGCGCATGGCCGCACCCTATCTGTGGCTGGAAAACGGCCGATCACCACAGGTCAAGCAATGGATCAAGGCCCAGAACACGCATGCCGAACAGGTACTCGAAAACATGCGCGAAGGCGCGTCGCTGGCCAAACGCATCCGTTCACTGGCCATCACCTCCACCACGCGCTCATCACCGTTGCTGGCCGGCAACACCCTGTTCTACCTGCGCGAAACACCGCCGCAGCCGCAACCCGTACTGGTCGCGCAAACCTGGCCGCACGGCCAGCCCAGGGTACTGGTCGACCTCAACCAGCAGCAGGGTCTGGCCATCACCGGCTACTGGCCGTCGCCGGACGGCAAATACATCGCCTACGGCACGGCACGCGGCGGCAGCGAGTTGACCACGCTGCATGTGCTTGACGTGGCCACGGGCAAACTGTTGCCCGACAGCCTGCCCCGGGCCGGCGGCGCCACCTCGCCCCAGACGCTGGCCTGGGATGCCGACGGGCACGGCTTCGTCTACGCCCGCTTTCCGGCCCCCGCCGCGGGACATGCATTCAAGGAATTCCACACCGCCCTCGTGCATCACACCCTGGGCCAGCCGGCCAGTGCCGACAAGGTGGTGTTCGGCAAAGACTTTTCCGCGATCGCCGAATACGCCCTGCTGACCTCGCCGGGCGCCAAACATCTGGCCGTGCTGGCCAAGGTCGGCGACGGCGGCCCGTGGGAAATCTATCTGCGTCGCCACGGCCAATTCACCCGCGTGATCGGCCCCAAGGCCAACGTGCGCGGCGCGACGTGGGACGGCTCGCGGCTGCTGGTGGAAAGTTTCGCCGATGCACCACGCGGCAAGGTGCTGGCCATTGACCCGACCACCGGCCAATCCCGCCTGCTGCTGGACGAGCGCCAGGGGGCATTGCAACAACTGGCTCCCGTCGGCGACGGCTTTCTGGTGGTGCGCAGCCAGGGGCCCGACTGGTGGGCCGAGCAATACACGCACGACGGCACCTTCGTGCGCCGGCTGCCGTTGCCCAAGACTGGCATCGCATTCGGCCGCATCGCCTCCGAAGCCGGCCGCGAGCAGGCGCTGGTGACCTACGGCGGCTGGACATTCCCCGCGCGCTGGGCCGAATACGACGCCGCCAAGGGCACGCTCAAGACCGTCTTCGAAGTGGCGCCCGCGGCCGATTATTCCCACGTGGTGGCCACACGCATCAACGGCACGTCAAAGGACGGCACGCGCATTCCAGTCACCGTGTTGCATTTGAAGGGCATCACGCCCGACGGCCATCGGCCGGCCATCGTCTACAGCTACGGCGGTTTCGACAGCCCCGTCGCGCCACACTTCATCGGCGCCAAGCTGGCCTGGCTCGAGCGCGGCGGCGTGTATGCCTACGCCAACATCCGCGGCGGCAACGAAAACGGCGAACGCTGGCACCGCCAAGGCATGCGCACGCACAAGCAGAACGTGTTCGACGATTTCTACGCCGCCACCCAAGCACTGGTAAAAACCGGCTGGACCGACAAGCGGCATCTGGGCATCACCGGCACCAGCAACGGCGGCCTGCTGATGGGCGCGGAGCTGATCCAGCATCCCGATGCGTTTGCCGCCGTGGTGTCCAACGTCGGCATCTACGACATGCTGCGGCACATGACCCACTGGACCAACGGCGCCTACAACGTGCCCGAGTACGGCTCGCCAACCCGGAGCAAGGCCGTGTTCAAGGCCATGCTGGCCTACTCGCCGCTGCAAAACGTCAAGCCCGGCACCAACTACCCGCCGCTGCTGATGACCGAAGGCGTCAACGACCAGCGCGTCGCACCCTGGCAGATGCGCAAATTCTGCGCCGCCCTGCAAAACACCACGGCCTCGCACAACCCGGTCCTGTGCCTGACCCGCATGCACGCCGGCCACGGCATGGACGCCTCCTTCGCCCAGCGGGTCGGCAACACGACCATCGCCCTGACCTTCTTCGCCCACGAACTGGGGCTGTCACGTCACTGATGCACGCGACACATCATTGTTGCCCGCACCCTTTTTGATCATGCGGCGGATTCCGGCGTGCGGGTTCCGGTCATGGCCCCCATGCCGGCAACAAGAAGGTCGATGCCCGTGAGAAAATCCTCGCGGTCATCATGCGCGACCAATCGCCGCGATGCGCTGGTGGCAAAAGGGAAAGCCTTTTCATCCAGCGCCGCCCAGGTTTCCGCCACGGTACCCAGGGCGCGGGTACGTTCGACCCCGCATTCGCGAGCCATGGCGGCATTGGCGGCGTTTCGGCTGCCCACTCCCAGCAGGTAGTGGCAGAAAGCCGCCGTCATCGTCCATTCCCGCTCGCCCGCCATTCCCAACGCGCGCACTTGCTGGCCGATCCGGTCGAAGATGCGCGTCATCGGCAGGGCGCCGGGGGCGTGGGTCAGCGCCGAACCCACCCATGGGTGCGCCTGCATGGCGTCGAACACGTTCATGGCAAGGGCTCGCAACGCTTGCGCAGGATCCGACCGGTTCGCGCCAATATCCAGCGCGCCGGCGACAATGACGTCACTTGCCGCAATCAACAATTCCCGCTTGTTGGCGATATGCCAGTAGATGGCACCAGCCCCCGTGGCCAAGCGCCCGGACAGGGCCCGAAAAGTGAGGCCCGGTTCGCCACCTTCATCCAGCAACTGGATGGCCGTCGCCACAATGCGGCTTCGCGAAAGGGCGGTTTCATCGGCTTGAGCCTTCGGCGTGTGCTTGACCATGCCGCCATGTTGACACAAGTGGAACGTCGTTCCAACATGATTGGAACGACGTTCCACTATTGCACCATCACCTCCTGGAAACCCTGATGACACCAACCACCACCATCATCGGTGCCGGCCTCGGCGGGCTGATGCTTGCCCGGCTCCTGCATCTGCGCGGCCTTCCCGTGTCGGTCTATGAAGCGGACGACGGCCCCACCTCCCGCACGCAAGGCGGCATGCTCGACATCCACGTCGAAGACGGCCAGGCCGCCCTCAGGGAGGCCGGCCTGTTCGAAGCCTTCAAGGCACTGGTCCATCCAGGTGGACAAGCCACCCGCGTACTTGACCCTGATGGCAACGTGCTGGTCGAGAAAGCCGATGCCGACGGCAGCGACCGCCCGGAAGTCAAACGCGGCGATCTGCGCCAGCTGCTCATCGACTCGCTGCCGCCCCGGACCATTCACTGGGGCCACAAACTCACCACCGTGTTTCCGGTCGGGCACGGCGCGCATCAGGCGCACTTCGACAACGGTCGCGTCATCACCACCCGCCTGTTGGTGGGTGCCGACGGCGCATGGTCACGCGTGCGGCCGCTGGTCTCCTCAGCCAACCCAACCTACGTCGGCATGACTTTCGTCGAGACCTTCCTGTTCGACTGCGACATCCGCCACCACGCCAGCGCGCAAGTGGCGGGAACCGGGGCCTTGATGGTTCCCGCGCGCGGGAAGGCGATATTCACGCACCGGGAGCCGGCCAACGTCCTGCACACCTACGCCATGCTGGAAAAGCCGCTGGGCTGGAGCCATTCACTGGCCAAGGCGGCGCCCCCTGCCGCACTGGCCAAAGTTGCCGGCGAATTCGAAAACTGGGCGCCGCCTCTTGTCGATCTCATCCGAAACAGCGACACCAGCCCGATCTTTCGCACCATCCACAGCCTGTCCGTTGGACACGCATGGACACATCACCCCGGCGTGACCCTGCTTGGCGATGCCGCTCATCTCATGCCACCGGCCGGCGAAGGCGCCAACCTTGCACTTTTCGATGCCGCCCAATTGGCCAAGGCGCTGACAAGCCGCACCGGTGTTGCGGGATCAGCACTGCAAGCCTATGAAAAGCAGCTTTTCGCGCGCGGCAAGGCAGCCGCCTCCGCCGCCCATGCGCTGATGGCCCGCCTGTGCGGCGAAGACGCGTCCAGAGGCTTGCTGGACGTGATAGATCCACATCAACCCTAGGCCAAGGTTTTCGGCGCGTCCTCGTCTGGCAGCCGGCGACGAATGCGTCAAGCCAGTTCGCCCAGCACCCGGTCCAGCTTGTCCAGGAATTCTTCGGCGTTGGCCCGGCTGAACACGATCGGCGGCTTGATCTTCAGCACGTCGTGCGCCGAGCCTTCCGTGGACAACAGCACATGGCGTGCCTTCATCGCCTCGACGACGGCGGTCGCAAGCGCGGCGTCCGGTGTGCGCGCGGCGCGGTCGGACACCAGCTCGACGCCGATGAACAGGCCGCGACCGCGCACGTCGCCGATGCATTCGTGGCGTCGCTGCAACGCGCACAGGCCGTCGCGCAAAAACGCGCCGACACGCCGTGCGTTGCCCTGCAAATCCTCGTCAGCGATCACATCCAGCACCGCCAGGCCGATGGCGCAGGACACCGGGTTGCCGCCAAACGTGTTGAAGTACTCCATGCCGTTGGCAAAGCTGGCCGCGATGGCCGGCGTGGTCACCAGGCCGGCCATCGGATGGCCGTTGCCGATCGGCTTGCCGAACGTAACGATATCAGGCACCACGCCCTGGTGTTCGAACGCCCAGAAGTGCTCGCCGTCACGGCCGAAGCCCACTTGCACCTCGTCGGCCAGACACAGCCCGCCAGCGGCATGCACCACGGTGTAGGCGTCACGCAGATAGCCGTCCGGCAGCATGATCTGCCCGCCGCACCCCAGCATCGACTCGCAATAAAACACGCCCGCGTCAAAACCGTCGGCGGCCAGCCGTGCGGCGGCATCGGCGACACCCGCGGCGTACTGCCGGCCGGCATCGTGCGGGTCGCGGAACGCGCCACGGTAGATATCCGGCATCGGCGCCACGCCAATGTGCGGCGCCCGCCCGTCGCCGCCGGGGCCGTCGAATTTGTACGGGCTCAATTGGATCATCGACGGCGAATGCCCGTGGTAGGCATGATCGACCACCAGCACGCCACGACGCCCGGTATGCGCGTGCGCCAGGCGCAGGGCCAGATCGTTGGCCTCCGTGCCCGAGTTGGTCAGAAACAGCACGGACAGCGGGTCGGGCAAGGTCGCGGTCAGGCGCAACGCGTATTCGACGATGCCGTCGTGCAGGTAGCGCGTATTGGTGTTCAAGCGCGCCATTTGCGCCTGCCCGGCCGCCACCACGCGCGGATGACAATGGCCGACGTGGCACACGTTGTTGACCATGTCGAGATACGCCGCGCCATCGGCGTCGTACAGCCACACGCCTTCGCCGCGCACGATCTTGAGCGGTTCGGCATAGGACACGCTGAGGGTCGGATTGAGATGCCGGCGACGCAACGCCATGATCGCGGCCTTGTCGCGCTCGGGAACGGAATGCGGATTGGCGGCAGCCGATTCACTCATGAAAAGTCTCCAGTAACGGACGCACGATGGCATCGGGCGCAACAGCAACCAGCTCGGTCAGCAAGGCGCGCACACCCTGTTGCGACACGGCCGTGAAAGTATTGTCGGGCTGCTCGCGCCGTGCGCGCGTGGCCATCAGGATGCTCTGGCACAGGCGCGCGGCGATCAGCAAGGGCAACGCTTCGAGTTCAGCCCGACGCAGAGGACAGCGCGCCGCATACGCCGCGATGACGCGTCGTGCGCACGCCACCGGATCGCTCTCGTGCTGCATGGCGTAAACGCAGGCGATGGCGAGATTGGCCTCGCGAAACGTGGTGCACGTGTCGCCGAAGTCGATGACGGACGTGACCTTCCATGTGTCCCCGGCCTGCGCCACCAGCACATTGAGATCGTTGGCGTCGTTGTGTATGACGGCCATCGGCAGGTCGGCTTGCAAGGTCGGCAGACGGGCGCAGAAATCCGCAACGATCGTCTGCACGCGCGCCCGCAACGCGGCTTCCGGCACATGGGCGATCTCGCCGGACAACGCGGGCAATGCCATGAGATTCCACGCATGCGTCCGCGTGGCGGCCGGATGCCGGAGATTTTCCATGCCTGTCGTCAACCGCGCCACCGCGTCGCCAAGACTGCCATGCAGCGACCGCCGCTGCGCCGGCGACAACGCCTCGATGGCATGTGCCCACGGCGTGCCCGGCACGAAGGAAAGCAGGCGGACATGCCGCTCGCCTCCGTCCATCGGCACGGTCAGCAAATGCTCGCCCGCCGGCGTCCGCTGCACTTGTGGCCAATGCAAGGTCGGCTCGCGCGCGGCAAGCGCCATCATGGCGCAGTTTTCGAGGTCAAGATCCTCGCGCGCCCATGACGGATGGGCAATCTTGAGCACGTAATCGCCCTGCCCGCTGCGGATGCGAAAGTTCTGGTCCAAGTACGACGGCAGCGCACTCGTCTCGCCCGTGACATGCCAATGGCGTCGGGCAAGCGCGGCCGCCTGCGCGGAAGTGATCGGCTTCATGGACGACTCGGGCGTGGCAACACGACAAACCCAATCAACGGGCGACAATCTCACCCGGTTCGACAACGCACACGGCCACGGCCTTCAGGCCACCGCACGCGGACAAAATCCGGGGTGCAGCCGGCAAGCGCGGTTCAACCGCACTTGCTGTAGCCGCAATTCAGGCAGGTCTGGCAGTTGTCCATCAGCACCAGTGCCTTGGTGTTGCACTTGCTGCACAGCATGGCGTTGGCGGGAAAATCGCCCTTGGCTTCGGTGGCCGACGCATCATCCGGTTTGGCCGTCTTTACGGCCGCTGCTTCACGCTCCGCCAAGGCCGCACGCTTTTCGGCAATCAAGGCCTTTTGCGAATCAGACAGCTCCGGGTCGTGGATCAGGCCGATCGTCTTCATGTGCTGCTCGATCACCGCGCCGATCTCGGCCACGATGGACGGCATGTACACGCCGCCGGCCTTGAAATAGCCGCCACGCGGGTCGAACACGGCTTTCATTTCCTCGACCACGAACGTCACGTCGCCGCCCTTGCGGAACACCGCGCTCATGATGCGCGTGAGCGCCACGATCCACTGGAAGTGGTCCATGTTTTTCGAGTTGATGAAGATCTCGAAC
>DASVGR010000071.1:0-7163 GCA_036379395.1 Rhodanobacteraceae bacterium
GGTGCCAGCGTGATGCGGAAACAGCTGCCACCGCCGGCGACCGGCACGTATTCGAGGTTGCCCTGGTTGGCGCCGCACATTTGCCGCGCCAGGTACAGGCCCAGGCCGGTGCCGTCTTCGTGCGTGGTGTAGAACGGCTCGAAGATGCGTGCGGCGACCTTGGGCGGAATGCCGGGACCGCGGTCGACCACCTCGATCAGCGGCGGCCCGATGTCGCTGGCCCGGCGCGTGATGAGCATGACCCGCGCCGCCTCGCCCGGCATGCGCCCGTAACGCAGCGCGTTTTGCACCAGATTCCAGATCACCTGATGCAAATGCTGCGGGTCCACCACGGCTTCGACCTCCTGCGGTTGCACGATGACGCGCAGCGAGTCGTGGCCCAGGTCGTTGCTTTCGCGGTATTCGTCGAGGAAGCGCAGCACCCAGGCGTTGAGGTCGATCGTCTCGGGGCGCGAACGCTCGCGGCGCGACAGCTGCAGGATGTTCTCGACGATGTCGTTCATGCGCCCGCAGTGGTTGTTGATGATCTCGACCATGTGCGCGTCGGTCGCGTCCAGCCCTTCGGACTCGGCCAGCAGCTGCGCCGCGTAGCGGATTGCCGCCAGCGGGTTGCGGATCTCGTGCGCGATGGAGGCCGACAACCGGCCCAGCGAGGCCAGGGTCAGCTGCTCGGCGCGGCGCGACACCAGGGACGTGTCATCGAGGAAGATCAGCACGTTGGAGTCATCGTTGGCGGAAAGCCGCGTGAAGCGCGGCACCACTTCCGGCACGCCGTCGGCCAGGGCCACGGCCGTTTCGTCGTGCTTGTCCAGGTTGCGCCAGTGGTACAGCCGCCGCGACAGCTCCGGTGCCAGTGTGCCCAGGTCGCGCTGGGTGGTGGGCGGGCTGCCCATCAGCATCCAGGCCGATTCGTTGAACTGATGCACGTGGTTGGCATCGTCCACCAGCAGCACGCCGGTGCGCATGCGCCGGATGATCAGCTCGTTCACCTGGGCCAGATTGGCCAGATCCAGTCCGCGTTGCGTGGCCAGTGCCTCGGTATCGCGGATCTGGCGGCCCAGCAGGTGGCACAGGCCGACCGAGGCAAAGAACGCCACGCCGAACAAGCCTGCCGCCAGCAATTCGCCGCTGCCCCCGGTCATCAGTGTCTGTCCCAGCAAACCCAGCGTGATGATGGCGGCGTAAAACAGGGCCGTGCGCAGCGGCATGATCAGCGCGCCGATGCCGACGTTGATCAGCATCATCATGGTGATGCCGGTATGGGCGTTGAACATGACGGCGGTGGCCAGAAGCATCGCCACCACGTCCACGGCCTGGCTGATCGTGGCCTTGCGTGTGGGTGAGCAATGCCAGGTTTGCGTCGTGGCCAGTGCCACGATGGCATAGGCCAGATACACCAGCGCGACGCCGCGCGCGAAGACGGGCGTGTGCAGGACCAGCAGGTGTATCTGCGATTTGCTGAACACCAGGCCGACGTAGACAGCCGCCTGCACCACCCGAAACCAGTTCAGGAAGTACAGCTCGTTGCGCATGCCCGAGGGCGATGTGCGCAAGGTGATGGTATTGGCCGATGTGCTCATGTCCTCTCCCCGCAGGCCAGCCAGGTCGGCCGATGGTGCGGGTCGGCCGGGGCTGCCTGTCGGCGGTCAGTATAAGTGCCGGCCGGGGGCCTGGGCAGGCCTCCACTTTTCATGGCCGGACGCTTGCGAGACAATGGGCGACTGTATTTCAGGGTTCATGTGTCTTTTTGGATATAAGAACCGCGTGTCGTGCCGTTCACGCATCTTGTGTGACGGCCTGAATTTTCCGTGTCGCCGAGGTAGCGAATGAATTTCCACGAATATCAGGCAAAACAGCTGTTCGCGCAGTACGGTGTGACCGTGCCGCCGGGCAAGGTCGCCTCCAGCGTTGACGAAGCCGTTGCCAACGCCAAGGAATTGGGCGGTACGCAATGGATGGTCAAGGCACAGATCCACGCCGGTGGCCGCGGCAAGGCCGGCGGCGTGAAGTTTTGCGACAGCCTGGACAAGGTGCGTGACGCCGCCAAGGGCATGCTGGGCACCCGCATCGCCACCTACCAGTCGGCCGGACGTGCGTTGCCGGTCAACCAGGTGCTGGTGACCGATGCCACCAACATCGCGCGCGAACTGTACCTGTCGGTGCTGGTCGACCGCGACAACCGCTGCGTGTCGTTCATCGCCTCCAAGCACGGCGGCATGGACATCGAGCAGGTCGCCCGCGAGACGCCGGAAGACATCCACACCGTGCAGGTGGACTACACCGAAGGCCTGCAGCCGTACCACTGCCGCCAGATCGGTTTTGCCATGGATCTGGACGCCAAGCAGGTGCGCCAGCTGACCAAGATCATGCTGGGCCTGTTCAAGCTGTTCCACGAGAAAGACCTCTCGCTGGTCGAGCTGAACCCGCTGGCGGTGCTGGAAGACGGCACCCTGGCCGCGCTGGACGGCAAGGTCAACTCCGACGACAACGCCGAGTTCCGCCATCCGGACCTGGCCGCCATGCGCGACCTCACCCAGGAAGACGCGGCCGAGGCCAAGGCGCAGCAGAACGCCCTCAACTACGTCACCATGGACGGCAACATCGGCTGCATGGTCAACGGCGCGGGCTTGGCCATGGCCACCATGGACGTGATCAAGCTGGCAGGCGGCGAGCCGGCCAACTTCCTGGACGTCGGCGGCGGCGCCACCAAGGAGCGCGTGACCGAGGCGTTCAAGCTGATCACCAGCTCGGACAAGGTCAAGTGCATTTTGGTCAACATTTTTGGCGGCATCGTGCGCTGCGACATGATCGCCGAAGGCGTGATTGCCGCAGTCAAGGAAGTGGGCCTGAAGATTCCGGTCGTGTGCCGCTTGCAGGGCACCAACGTCGAGAAGGGCCGCGAATTGCTGTCCAACTCCGGTCTGGCCATCACCCCGGCCGATGACCTGAACGACGCGGCCAAGAAAGCCGTCGCCGCTGCCGCCTAACGATCATCCCCGAGTGTAGGAGCGCGCCTGCGCGCGAACAGCTGTTGATCACCTGCAGGCAGGCTCCTACATACGGCGAAAAAACAGGAAACACCATGAGCGTTTTGATCAACAAAGACACCAAGGTCCTCGTGCAGGGCATCACCGGCCAGCAGGGCACGTTCCACGCCCAGCAAGCCATCGACTACGGCACGCAGATCGTCGGCGGCGTGGTTCCGGGCAAGGGCGGCCAGACGCATCTTGACCGTCCGGTCTTCAACTCGGTCGACGAAGCGGTCGAAGCCACCGGCGCCAACGCGTCCGTCATCTTCGTGCCGCCGCCATTCGCGGCCGATTCCATCCTCGAAGCCATCGATGCCGGTATCCAGGTCATCGTGGCCATCACCGAAGGCATTCCGGTGCTGGACATGATGCGCGTGAAGAACGTGCTGGCCGAGCACCCCGAAACCGTGCTGATCGGGCCGAACTGCCCCGGCGTCATCACCCCGGGGCAATGCAAGATCGGCATCATGCCGGGCCACATCCACACGCCGGGCAAGGTCGGCATCGTGTCGCGTTCGGGCACGCTGACGTACGAAGCCGTGTTCCAGACCACACAGGAAGGCCTGGGCCAGTCGACCGTCATCGGCATCGGTGGTGATCCGATCAACGGCCTGAACTTCATCGACTGCCTGAAGCTGTTCCAGGACGATCCGCAGACCGAAGGCATCATCATGGTCGGCGAGATCGGCGGCAGCGCCGAGGAAGACGCGGCCGAGTTCATCGCCGAGTACGTGACCAAGCCGGTGGTGTCGTTCATCGCCGGTGCGTCCGCGCCTCCGGGCAAGCGCATGGGCCACGCCGGCGCCATCATCTCCGGCGGCAAGGGCACCGCGGCAGCCAAGTTCGCGGCGCTGGAAAAGGCCGGCGTGACGACCGTCAAGTCGCCCGCCGACCTGGGCAAGGCGCTGGCCGAGCGCATGGCCAAGTAAGCCTGGCGTTTCAAGCTGTACCGACAAGGGCCGCGCATCGTCGCGGCCCTTGTTTTGTGCCATTTCTACAATGGCGGGGTTGATGCTTTCGAGAGAGGGGATGCGGCATGCTGGCCGACCGTTTTGATCATGATCATCTGTGGCATCCGCGCATCAGCCCGGTGCGCGAACTGGCCGCGCTCAAGGTGGCGCGCGCCGATGGCGCCACGCTGACGCTGGCCGATGGCCGGCGCCTGATCGATGGCGATGCGCTGGGCGGGGCCGCCATCCTCGGCTACAACCATGCGGTCCTCAATGCGGCATTGACCGGTCAGCTGGCCGCCATGGCGCAGGCGCCGTTTGGCGGCTTGACGCATGTGCCGGCCATTGAGCTGGGCCAGGAATTGCTGGCACTGACGCAAGAGCGCATGGCGGCCGTGTTGTATGCCGTTTCGGAGGCCCAGGCTATGCAGGCCGCGCAAGCCATGGCGCGGGACTGGCAGCGGGCCTGCGGGCGGTCGCACCGAAGCACATGCGTGCGTGTGGGGTCGGCCGAGGCGGAAGGACTGTCGGCCGAGGCGATGACGGAGTCGATGCCATTGTCCGATGCCGTCGACGAGTCTTCCGCGCTGGCGCATGTGGATACCTGGCTGGACCATCATGCCGACACGCTGGCCGCCGTGCAGGCGGCCCCCTTGGGCATCGACGGCCATCGTCGCTCGCCGCGGTTTCTGGCTGAACTGGCACGCCTGTGCCACGCCCGTGACGTGTTGCTGATCGACGATGAAACCGGCCCCGGCCTGGCGCGCACGGATACCCCGCTGGCAGGCGTGGGCGACACCATGGCGCCGGACATCGTATGCGTGGGTCAGGCCGTGACCGGCGCCTGTCTGCCGTTCGCGGCCACGTTGGCCAGTCGGGAAGTGGCCGACGCCATCGGCGCGCCGGCCGCGGGTCGCGGCTCGCCGTACGGCGCGACCGGCATGGCCAACCCACTGGCCTGCGCCGTGGCCCTGGCGGTACTTGGGCAAGTCGCCGGCGATGCCTGGGCCGCGCGCGTGGCGCATGTCGGTGAAGCCCTGGCGCAGCAATTGGCACCGCTGGCCGGGCTGTTGCAGGTGGCCGATATACGTGTGACCGGCGCCATGGCCACGCTCGAACTGGTCGCGCCGATCCGTCTGGATACCGTGCGCTGGCGCATGCTGGAAGTCGGCCTTTGGCTGCGTCCGCGCGGGCGCTTCATTCACGTGACGCCACCGCTGGTCATTGACGACGCCGACCTGGCGCGCCTGTGCGCCGGCATGCAACGCCTGGTCAGCGGCATCGGCCGCGAAGACCTCATTCTCTAGGCCATCCCCGCGGGAGCGCGCCTGCGCGCGATGGCCAGATGGTGGTTTGAGGCAAGACCCATTCGCCCGCGGGCGGGCTCCTACAAAAGCAAGGCCCAGGCTTTCAGGCAAACCTGTAGGAGCGCGCCTGCGCGCGATGGCCGGATGCTGATTCAAGGCCAGATCCCATCGCCCGCGGGCTTGCGGCGGATGCGCGTCGCGGCCGTGGCGCCGTTATCATGGGAAGTCTTTTTGTTGCTTGTCGACGTTCATGGCCGAAAAATTCCGTTTTGCCCTGGTCCAGCGCGGCTTTGCCGTGGGCGATGTGGCCGCCAACGCGGCCAAGGTGCGCGCGGGCGTGCGCGAGGCGCGCGCGGCCGGGGCTGCGCTGGTCGCGTTTCCCGAACTGGCCTTGAGCGGCTATCCACCGGAAGACCTGCTGTTGCGCCCCAGCTTTTTGACCGCGTGCGAGAACGAGCTGCAGGCGCTGGCGGCCGAAACCGATGGTTGTGCCGCGCTGGTGGGTTTTCCCGACCGCGCCGAGGACGGCTCGCTGTACAACGCGGCCGCCGTGCTGGAACACGGCCAGGTCGCGTTGCGTCTGCACAAGCAGGTGCTGCCCAACTACGCGGTGTTCGATGAAAAACGCTATTTCGAAGCCGGCACCACGACGGCGCTGATGATGCGCAACGGCGTGCGCATGGCGGTGCTGGTGTGCGAGGACATCTGGTTTGATGCGCCGGTCGCCAAGGCCACGCGTGCCGGCGCCCAGTTGATCGTGGTGATCAACGCCTCGCCGTGGGATGAGACCAAGCAGGCGCAACGCGAAGCCACCTTGGCGCGGCATGCGCGCATGAGCAATTGCGCGATCGCCTACGTCAATGTGGTCGGCGGGCAGGACGATTTGCTGTTTGACGGCAGCTCCATGTTGATCAACCCGGACGGCACGGTCGTGGCGCGCGCGCCGGCGTTTGCCGAAATGCTGCTGATGTGCGAATTCGATCCGGCCACGCGTACGCTGCACGCCGATGGCTGGCCGCCGTTGCCGGCGCAGGAACC
The DNA here is from genome assembly GCA_036379395.1 of Rhodanobacteraceae bacterium. Lineage (GTDB taxonomy): Bacteria > Pseudomonadota > Gammaproteobacteria > Xanthomonadales > Rhodanobacteraceae > Oleiagrimonas. The sequence goes on from DASVGR010000071.1 coordinate 6,325, forward strand.
CGAAGCGGTGCTGTACGCCGGCCTGACGCGCGGCCTGGCCGACTATGTCGGCAAGAACGGTTTCAAGGACGTGCTGCTGGGCCTGTCCGGCGGCATCGATTCGGCGTTGACGCTGGCGCTGGCGGTGGACGCGCTGGGCGCCGGGCACGTCACCGCCGTGATGCTGCCGTCGCGCTACACCTCCGACATTTCGCTGCAGGGCGCGCGCGATCAGGCACGGGCGCTGGGCGTGAAGTACCACGTGCTGGCCATCGAGGACACGTTGGCGGCCATGACCGCCACGCTGGCCCCGGCCTTTGCCGGTGCGCCGGCCGACACCACCGAGGAAAATCTGCAGGCGCGCATTCGCGGCACGTTGCTGATGGCACTCAGCAACAAGCATCGGCAATTGCTGCTGGCCACCGGCAACAAGAGCGAGATGGCGGTCGGTTATTGCACGCTGTACGGCGACATGTGCGGTGCCTACGCGCCGCTCAAGGATGTGTACAAGACGCGCGTGTACCAGCTCTCGCGCTGGCGCAACGCACAGGGCGACGGCGAGGTGATCCCGCAGGCCGTGATCGACCGTCCGCCGTCGGCCGAGTTGCGCGACGACCAGACCGACCAGGATTCGCTGCCGCCGTACGACGAGCTGGACACCATCCTCGAAGCGTTCATCGAGGACGAGAAATCGCAGCCCGAAATCATCGCCGAGGGGCATGATGCCGACACCGTGCACCGCATCACGCGCCTGGTACTGGGCAACGAATTCAAGCGTCGTCAGGCGGCTCCCGGGCCCAAGATCACGCGGCGCGCGTTCGGCCGCGAGCGGCGTTATCCGATCAGCTCGGCCTGGCGCT
>DASVGR010000072.1:0-2619 GCA_036379395.1 Rhodanobacteraceae bacterium
GACCGTCTTGCCGGTCACCAGGTGCGTGGACAGCACCGTCATGTGGGTCTGGTAATTGGCCAGTTCGGATTTGTCGATGATGCGCTCCCACACGCGACCTCCCAGCGACTGGATGGCGTCATGCGGCTCGCCTGTCAGCAACACCTGGCCCTGGCCGATGATGGCCATGCGTGGGCACAGGTCGGTCACGTCGGCCACGATGTGGGTGGACAAAATGACCACCACGCGCTCGCCGATCTCGGCCAGCAGGTTGAGAAAGCGGTTGCGCTCGGCCGGATCGAGCCCGGCGGTGGGTTCATCGACAATCACCAAGCGCGGATTGCCGATCAGTGCTTGCGCGATGCCGAAGCGCTGGCGCATGCCGCCGGAAAACCCGCCCAGTTTTTGCCAGCGCTGGTCCCACAGGTTGACCTGGTTGAGCAGGCTTTCGACCAGCGCCTTGCGCTCCTTGCCGTTGGTGATGCCCTTGAGGATGGCCAGATGGTCGAGCATGGCCTGCGCCGACACCTTGGGGTAGATGCCGAATTCCTGCGGCAGGTAGCCGAGCAGCTTGCGTGTGGCCTGCGGGTCGGCAACCAGATCCTGACCGTCCAGCTCAATGGAGCCGGCATCCGGTGCCTGCAAGGTGGCGATGGTGCGCATCAGCGTGGATTTGCCGGCGCCGTTGGGGCCGAGCAGGCCGAACAGGCCGTTGGGAATGTCCAGCGACACGTCGCGCAGTGCCCGCACGCCGTTCTTGTAGGTTTTGGACAAATGGCGGATGGTCAGCATGCGGTCGTACTCCCTCGATCCTGGCTGCCGGGTGGCAGCACCCTTGCGAGGGATGGTAGCCAGTCGTTTGCGGGGGCGAACGGGACACAAGTCATGCGTGCGGGCCCGGATGGGGCCTTCAGGTCATGCGGGGTGGTTATGGCCTGCGTCGCTGGCGGGTCAACAATTGTTCACGCAGGCATTATCATGAGGGTTTCGCGCCCGCTGGTTGTGTCGCGGCGCATTTTCATCCCCCGCAGGAGGCCCCATGGCCGAGGTCAAAGAAGTACGCGTTCCCGATATCGGCGGTTTAGACAACGTGCCGGTGATTGAAGTGTTGGTGAAGGTGGGGGACACCGTCAGCCAGGATCAGGGTCTGGTCACGCTGGAATCGGACAAGGCCACGATGGACGTGCCGGCGCCGTTCGCCGGTGTGGTCAAGGAAGTGAAAGTGTCCGAGGGCAGCGACGTGGCCGAGGGCAGCGTGGTGGCGCTGATCGAGGTGAGCGGTGAAGCGGCCGCTCCCGCCCCGGCTGCCGCGGCTCCGGCCAAGGCGCCCGAACCGGCGTCGGCGCCGGCCCCCGTCGCACAACCGGCCCCGGCGCCCGTGGCCGCTGCGTCGACGCCCGTGCGCAAGCCGCCGGTCGAGGCCGGCGGCGTGACGATGCCGGGCGATCCGCCCTACGCCAGCCCCGCCGTGCGCGCGTTTGCGCGCGAGCTGGGTGTCGACATCAACCAGGTGCAAGGCTCGGGGCGCAAGAACCGCATCACGCGCGAGGACGTGCAGGATTACATCAAGCATGCGTTGGCGTCCGGCGCGCGCCCGATGGGCGCCAGCGGCGCCGTCGGCGGCCTGAACCTGCTGCCGTGGCCGAAGGTCGATTTTGCCAAGTTCGGCGACATCGAAGAACAGCCGCTGTCGCGCATCAAGAAGATTTCCGGTGCCAACCTGTCGCGCAACTGGGCCATGATTCCGCATGTCACCCAGCATGACGAGGCCGACATCACCGAGATGCAGGCGTTCCGCAAGCAGCTGGGCAAGGAAAACCCGGATGTGAAGGTCACGCCGCTGGTGTTTTTGATCAAGGCCGCCGTGGCCGCGCTCAAGAAGTACCCGCAGTTCAACGCGTCGCTGGACGAGAGTGGCGAAAAGCTGATCCTCAAGAAGTATTTCCACATCGGCATCGCCGTGGACACGCCGGACGGCCTGGTGGTGCCGGTGATCCGCGATTGCGACCAGAAGGGTTTGCTGGAGCTGGCGCAGGAGCTGGCCGTCATTTCCAGGAAGGCGCGCGACAAGAAGCTGGGCCCGGCCGACATGTCCGGCGGCTGCTTCTCGATCAGCTCGCTGGGCGGCATCGGCGGCACCAAGTTCACGCCCATCATCAATGCGCCGGAAGTGGCCATTCTGGGCGTGTCGCGCAGCGCCACCAAGCCGGTGTGGGACGGCAACGCGTTCCAGCCGCGCCTGATGCTGCCGCTGTCGTTGAGCTATGACCACCGCGTGATCGACGGCGCCGCCGCCGCGCGCTTCGTCGTCCATCTCACCCAAGTGCTTGGCGATCTGCGCCGGCTGCTGGTCTGACGCTCATGGTCAATACGGAACAACAACGCTTGTTCCGGATTGCCTTGTGTAGGAGCCTGCCTGCAGGCGATTGGCGCACATTTGATTGGCGCACATTTGAATGTTGCACCAGATCCATCGCGCGCAGGCGCGCTCCTGCGAAAAACATCGCCATTTGACACATTACGCATTACCCGAGAAATCCCATGGCCAATACAGTTGAAATCAAAGTGCCGGACATCGGCATGGACAGCGCGCCGGTCATCGAGGTGCTGGTGGCCGTCGGTGACACGGTCGAAGTCGAG
>DASVGR010000073.1:0-19690 GCA_036379395.1 Rhodanobacteraceae bacterium
CGCCGCCGCACCCGCACAATCCCTGAGCCGACGCGCGCACGAGGACGGCAGCGTCAGCTTGGTGGTCGAACGCGACGGGCAGGGCGCCTGGCCCGCCGCGGCCACCTTGCCCGGCGCGCGCGTGGATGCGCTGGGTCTGGAGGACCTGTTCGTCGAGATTGCGGAATGAACATGCGCCGCGTGCTGTTGGCGCCATGGATGGGCGTGTCGGTGCTGGCACGCTGGGCGCTGGGCCTGGTCATGGCGCTGGGCTTGGTTGCCACGGTAGTTCTGGCCGCTATCCCGGCAGCGCATGATTCGATGGATTCGCTGGTGCTGGTGCCGATCCTGCCGGTTGTCTGCTGGTGGATTTTTCTGCTGCCCAACCTGCTGGGCCCAACCTGGTCGGCGCGCCAGCTGGTGCTGCCCGGCATCCAGCGTGATGCCACCATCAGCCTGATCCTTTACGCCGTCGCCACCACCGTGCTGCCGGCTTGCCTGCTGGCAGCCCTGGGCGGCTCGTGGCTGGTCGCCTGGCAATGCCTGGCGTTGGCGGCCGGCATTGCCTTCGCCTACGTCACGTTGCCGTCATGGATGGGCATCGTGCTGCCTCTGTCGCCACTTTTGGCCGCCCAATTGCCGCCCTCCTGGCTGCCACAAGGCTTGACTGATCCACGCTTCACCATCGCCGCTTGGCAGGGCATCGCCGCCTTGGCCCTGATCGCCCTCTGGCGCTGGCGCCAGCTGCAGCATCTGCCCGAAAAACCCCGTTCAAACCTGTCCCGCCCGCTGATCGTGGCCGGCAACCGGCAGCTGTTGATCATGTTGCAGCATGATCCCGATGCACTCACCAACAACGAGGCGTTCAAGGTCGACCCTGCGATCATGCTGCGTCATCGCCCCGACAGGCTGCAACGCGAAGCCGATCTGTCAGGTACCGGCCCCGGTCACGCCCTGCGTTCGCTGCGCGTGGCACTGGGCGGCGGGTATCTCCCGCAAACCTGGCGCAGCCGCTGGCGTGGCCTGCAACGCACCTTGGCGGGACTGGTATTTCTTGCCCTCATCCTGGTCGCCGAAGGTTTTCTTTTCGGTTGGAATCATTCATGGGACCGTTTTCTGGCCCACCATGGTTTTGCCAGCACGGCGTGGTTCATCGGCACGCTGGTGGTCATGGGCTATGTGTGGAACCGGTTGAGTTATCTCGATCACTTGTGGCGTCGTCCGAATGCGCAGATCGCCACCCTGGCCCTGCTGCCGCATTTGAGCGCCACGCCGCAGCAGGCCCGTCGCATGTTGCTGCATGCGGTCTGCCGGCGCCCATTGCTTGCGGCGATCATCTGCGAAGTCGTCATGCTGGCCACGGCATGGGCCGTTCATCTGCCCGCAGAGGGCGCAATCAACCTGGCCGTGATGCCGGCGATCTGGATGCTGGCCTTGCTGGTCGGCACCTGGGCCATCCTCGGCAACCCGACGCCTGCCATGCGCTTTGTCGGCTACTGGCTGGTCGGCGCGTTGCTGCTGGTGTTGACGATACTGGGCCTGTTGCTGGCCATCGCCTTGAACAGCCTGCGCGACGGCCCGTCCTTCACGACCCCTTTCCACCTGCTGCAACTGGGCTGGCTGGTGGCCATGGCCGCCTTGCTGGTCCTCGGCGCGGGCGGCCTGCACCGCTGCAGCGCACGCCCGCACCCGTTCATGCACAACCTTGCCTGATCACGGATGACGTCATGAACATCACACGTCTCACTCGAACCCCCTGGACCGCCTCGCCGCACTGGATGCGCCCGCTGTTTGCCGTCGGCGGCCTCTTTTTTCTGGCCATTGCCACGATCTGCTATTTCGCCTTGGGCGGCGTGGACGGGGTTCTTGCAGCCACGGTGCTGATCAGCGTTTTCGACGCCTTCCTGTGGGCGGCCGTACTGCCCAACACGCTGGCATTGAAAGTACACGCGCGCACCACCTGCCTGCCGCGCTCAGGCCGTGAGGCCGGCTTCAGTGTGCTTTGGTACGTGGCCCTGAGTCTGGTCTTGCCGGCGCTGGTCATCGGCTGGCCCTCCGGCGTTGCGCTCACCTGTTTGCTGATGCTGGTGATCGGCGCCGGCGTGGGTTTCTTGTACACCATGCTGCCGGCTTATCTGGGCTTCTTGATTATCTTGTGGCCCTCGTTGTCGACCTGGTTGCCGCCGCTGCCCACGCCTTTCTCGCCCGGTTTTGTGCCCTTTGCCCTGAAGCTTGATGCCCTCATCGTGCTTGTCGCCTGCCTGCGCTGGTACCAGGTGCAACACCTCAAGCCCGCGCAAATCCAGGGCGTGTCACGGCCGTATCTGCTGATATTCAACCGCTGTCTGCGCGGGATGCTTGAACGCGAGGCGGGTCTGGCCAGCACCAGTCATGTCAAAAGCCGCTTCGATCCAGCTCTGGCGTCTGTCAGAGCCGACCGTTGGCAACGTCAACCTGATTTGGCCCATACTGGCCCGGCGCATCCGCTACGCTCGCTGCGTCTGGCACTGGGTCCAGCCTGGCAGCCGCAAGCGCTGACCGAACGCTTGCGCCTGCCACCCAAAACCTGGGCCATTATCGGCGGTGGCTTGCTGGTGATGTATCTGGTGTTCAACCAACAACACCAACTGACGGATTTGATCGCCAACCGCCGCGCCAGCTCCTCGGGCGTGTTCTCCACCGGTTTGATCACCCTGTTGGTGGTCATCGTGTTCACGGTCCATCGCAAGCTGCGTGTGCTGTGGCGGCAATCGAACACGCAGTTGCCGCTGTTGGCCTTGTTGCCGGGGCTGGGCGATCGCGCCCAGATCAAACGCCGCCTGTTGTGCGCGGCGGCCTCGTTTCCGCTCAAGGCGCTGCTGGCGCTGTGGGTGCTGATCGTGGCGCTGGCCATCTGGGTCAGGCTTGATGCGCTGGCGATCGGCTTTCTCACGCTCACGACGCTGGCCTGGGTCGGCATGGCGCTGGTTGCCGTCACACGCGTGATGGCAGGTATGGAGCCTGCCCACGGCGACGGTTTCATTTGGTTTGCGTACCCGCTGTGCGGTCTGCTGACGGTTGTCACACAGGGACTTGTGTTTGACGGCCAACTAGGCCACACCGACACGGCTGGGCTGGTGATGACGCTCTTGTGGGCGGCGCTTTTTCTGGCGTTGGCGCAGATGGGCCGGCAGGCCTGGCGCCGACTGGCACGGCAACCGCATCCCTTCATGCCGCCATGCGCATGACATGACACCCGCCAGCCGCACGCCTTGGCGGTCAACTCCGAACCGTGCCCACACTGACAACCCGACGGTTCAGAACAATTCGCCCTGCGGCGACGGCACGCGCGGCGGTACGAAGCGGGTGACATCCAGCGCCGGTTCGCGCGTGCGCGCCAGGCCATGCTGGCGGCAGGCTACGTCGAAGCGGCGGCGCACGATGGCCGCGAACGGGCCATCGCCGTGCATGCGGGTGCGAAAGTCGGCGTCGTAATCGCGTCCGTGGTGCATTTGCCGGATCAGGCTCATGACGTGTTCGGCGCGCTCGGGCACGTGCAGTTGCAGCCATTCGCGGAACAACTCTTTCAGCTGCCAGGGCAGGCGGATCACGGTGTAGCCGGCTGACGTGGCGCCGGCGGCAGCTGCACGCGCCAGCACGGCTTCCATGTCGCGGTCGTTCAAGGCCGGAATGATCGGCGCCACCAGCACGCCGACCGGCACACCGGCGGAAGCCAGGGCGGCAATGGCCTTGATGCGCCGATGCGGCGCCGTGGCGCGCGGTTCGAGCTTGGCCGCCAGGTGGTTGTCCAGGCTGTTGACCGACACGAACACCCGCACCAGACGCTCGCGCGCCATCGGCACCAGCAGGTCCAGATCGCGCTCGACCATGGCGTTCTTGGTGACGATGGTGCACGGATGATGGCATTCAAGCAGCACTTCGAGCGCCGCGCGCGTCAGCCGATGGCGCTTTTCCACCGGCTGGTAGGGATCGGTGTTGCTGCCGATGTTGATCGGGCTGACGCGATAACCGGGCTTGGCCAGCTGCCTGCGCAGCACCTCGGCCAGGTTGACCTTGGCGCGCAGGCGGGTTTCAAAGTCGAGCCCAGGCGACAAGTCCAGATAGCTGTGGCTGGGCCGCGCAAAGCAATAGATGCAACCATGCTCGCAACCGCGATAGGGGTTCAGCGCCTGGTCGAAGCCGATGTCCGGCGAGTCGTTGCGCGTGATGACCGAACGCGCCCTTTCGGCCGTCACTTCGGTGCGCGGCCGCGGCGCGGCTTCGTCGAGCAGGGCGCTTTGCCAGCCGTCATCCTCGGCTTGCCGGTGCGTGCCGGCAAAGCGCCCTTCCAGATTGGAGGCGGCGCCGCGGCCCTTGATCGGTGCTGGCGGGTGGACGGGGTCGGTCATGCGGCCAGTGTGTCACCCGCGCGTCTCACGGATGCAGACGCCACGGAACCGTGCGGAGGTCTTTTTGACCACTTGATGACAACGATGACATAACGGCAAATTCACGCGCTTCATGACCTCTTGGCATGCCGGTGGACATGCCAAGTGACACGCTTGTAAAGCAGGACAGGGATGGGGCTAAACTGGGGTGGTCAGTGTCTGTTCGCATTTTGCATGCGTGGCAAGCAAGCACATTCCCAGGAGGAGGCAAAAGCATGTCCAACGTTCACGCGGTACCTGCCGATTTCGCGGCCAAGGCCGACATCAAGGCCGCCGATTACGAGCGCCTGTACGCCGAGTCGGTCGCCAATCCAGAAGCCTTCTGGGCCAAGGTCGGCGAGCGGCTTGACTGGATCAAGCAGCCGACCGTCATCAAGGACGTGTCCTACAACGCCGACGACCTGCACATCCGCTGGTACGCCGACGGCGTGCTCAACGTGTCGGCCAACTGCCTGGATCGCCAGCTCGAAAAGCGCGGCGACAAGACGGCCATCGTGTTCGAGGGCGACGATCCGTCCGAGTCGCGCAACATCACCTATCGCGAGCTGTACGAAGACGTCTGCAAGTTTGCCAACGTGCTCAAAAACCTGGGCGTGGCCAAGGGCGACCGCGTGGCCATCTACATGCCGATGATTCCCGAGGCGGCCGTGGCGATGCTGGCGTGCGCGCGCATCGGTGCCATCCATTCGGTCATTTTCGGCGGCTTTTCGCCCGATTCCGTGGCCGGCCGCATCGCCGATTCGGCCTGCAAGATGGTCATCACCGCCGACGAAGGCACGCGCGGCGGCAAGAAGATTCCGCTCAAGGCCAATGTCGACGAGGCGCTCACGCGTCCCGGCACCAACAGCGTGGAAACCGTCGTCGTGGTGCGCCGCACCGGCGGTTCGATCAATTTCCAGGCCCCGCGCGACCGCTGGTACCACGACCTCGTCGAAGGCCAGTCGACCGATTGCCCGCCCGAGCCGATGAACGCCGAAGATCCGCTGTTCATCCTGTACACGTCCGGTTCGACCGGCAAACCCAAAGGCGTGCTGCACACCACCGGCGGCTACCTCGTCTACGTGGCCTACACGCACGAAGCCGTGTTCGATTTGAAGGAAGACGACGTCTACTGGTGCACGGCCGACGTGGGCTGGGTAACCGGCCACAGCTACGTGGTGTACGGCCCGCTGGCCAACGGCGCCACCACGGTGATGTTCGACGGCGTGCCCAATTACCCCGACACCAGCCGCTTCTGGCAGGCGGTGGACAAGCACAACGTCACGCTGTTCTACACCGCGCCGACGGCCATTCGCGCGCTGATGCGCGACGGCGAGGCGCCGGTCAAGAAGACTTCGCGCAAATCGCTGCGCCTGCTCGGCACGGTCGGCGAGCCGATCAATCCGGAAGCCTGGGAGTGGTATTTCAACGTGGTCGGCGACGGCCGCTGCCCGATCGTCGACACCTGGTGGCAGACCGAAACCGGCGGCATCATGATCACGCCGCTGCCGGGCGCCATCGACACCAAGCCGGGCTCGGCCACGCGGCCGTTCTTCGGCATCGAGCCGGCCATCGTCGACGCCGAAGGCAACGAGCAGGAAGGCGAGTGCCAGGGCAATCTCGTCATCAAGGATTCCTGGCCGGGCCAGATGCGCACGGTCTACGGCGACCACCAGCGCTTCATCGACACCTATTTCAAGACCTATCCGGGCAACTATTTTTCCGGTGACGGCGCGCGCCGCGATGCGGACGGCTATTACTGGATCACCGGCCGCGTGGATGACGTGATCAACGTGTCCGGCCACCGCCTGGGCACGGCCGAGGTGGAAAGCGCGCTGGTCACGCAGGACACCGTGGCCGAAGCGGCCGTGGTCGGCTGCCCACACGAGATCAAGGGGCAGGGCATCTACGCGTATGTAACGCTGGTGGCCGGCGTCGAGCCGTCCGAGGAGCTGCGGACCGAGCTTGTCGCCCAGGTGCGCAAGCAGATCGGACCCATCGCCAAGATCGACTACCTGCAATGGGCGCCGGCGCTGCCGAAGACGCGCTCGGGCAAGATCATGCGCCGCATCCTGCGCAAGATCGCCGAGAACGAGCCGGACAAGCTGGGCGACATCACCACGCTGGCCGACCCGAGCGTGGTCGCCAGGCTGGTCGACGAGCGTCTGGTCAAGTAACGTCCACGGCGTGACCCATCTTGCCGATACTTGCGCTCCGGCCACTTTCGCTTCGGCGTTGGTGGCCGATGTCGCACCTTGTCTCGATGCCCGCCACATCCACGTGTGGTGGGTGCCGTATGTGCGTCGCGACGGACGCATGCCGCTCAAGCGCGTCCTTGCCGCCTATCTGGATCGATCGGTCGATGCCGTGGAACTGACCGAAGGCACGCACGGCCGGCCGGCTTTGGCCACGCCCGCGGAGCTGGATTTCAACTGGTCGCACAGCGGCGACCACGCCATGATCGCCGTGGCCCGTTACCTGCCGCAATTGGGCGTGGACATCGAAATGCAACGCGAGCGGCCACGCGCACGACAGCTGGCGCAACGCTTTTTCGCCGCAACCGAAGCCGAAGCCCTGGGCGGATTGCCCGAAAGTGCCCGCAGCGAGGCGTTTTTCGCCTTGTGGACGGCCAAGGAGGCCGTGCTCAAGGCCCACGGCCGCGGCCTGGCCTATGGCCTGGAGCGCGTCGCGTTCGAATTGACGCCGCACGGCACGCGACCAAAGCAATTTTCCGGCCCGATCGGAGCCGTCGACGAATGGCACTGCCAAACTCTGCACCCGCAGGCGGATCTGGCCGGAACCCTTGCTTGGCGCGGTGCTTCGCGTGACGTGTCGCTGCTGCGCGCCGTCAGCGTTTGACGCGTTGCTGAATGATCCTTTTGCACATGAACTTTTTCCATGGGTGCCGGTCTTATCCAGTGTCGGTTCTCCCCAACCGTGATTGACCGGCGCAGGGATGCGCTTTGACACTTTCCTCTTTCTAGTCCGGCACGCATCTTTTTGGTGTGTGCCTTTTCTTTGCCTGCGGCAAGCACCGCCGTCCGCCGCATGGGGTAAAGTTGGCGCCTTACTTGGACAGGTCACACAGGCATGACTGTTCTCAGCGTCAATCTCAACAAAATCGCGGTACTGCGCAATGCGCGCGGGGAGGGCGAGCCCGACGTGGCGACGGCTGCCCGCGTGTGCATGGACGCCGGCTGTGGCGGCATCACCGTGCATCCCCGGCCCGACTTGCGCCACATCCGCCCCGATGACGTGCAAGTGCTGGCCGAGCTGGTTCGTGACCGTGTCGAATTCAACATCGAAGGCAATCCTTTCGCCGGCCCGCGTGAAGACTATCCGGGCTTCATGGCGCTGGTGCGCCAGGCGCATCCGACCCAGGTGACGCTGGTGCCCGACGGGGACGGACAGATCACGTCCGACCACGGTTTCGACTTGCTGAACGACGTGCCGAAGTTGGCCCCCGTCCTGACCGAATTGCGTGAACTGGGTTGCCGCATCAGCCTGTTCGTGGATGTCGGCACGGATACGCCCGAAGGCTTCGCCGCCGCCGCGGCAGCCGGCGTTGGCCGGGTCGAGTTGTACACCGGTCCCTATGCGAAGGCCTTTGCGGCCGGCATGGCCCACGACCAGCTGGAACGCTGCGCACGCACGGCCTTGCTGGCCCACCAGGCGGGCTTGGCGGTCAATGCCGGACATGACCTCAACCAGGCCAATCTGGGAGCCATCAAACAGGCCTTGCCCGGGTTGGCCGAGGTTTCCATCGGCCATGCCCTGATCAGCGAAGCCCTGTATGACGGGCTGGCTGCCACCGTGCGTCGCTACCTGGCCATCCTGTCCTGAGTTTTCGCCGCACGAAAGACCAAAACAAGGGGCGCCTCGCGGCGCCCCTTGTTTGTTGCATCAACGCTTGAAACTTCAATCGGTTCCGACGAAACCGATTTTCTTCATGCCGGCATTCTTGGCATCCGACAAAACCTTGGCGACGAACTTGTACTGCACATCGTCACTGGCCTTGATCTGCACTTCCGGCTGCTTGTCCTTCGGCCGGGTGGCGTACACCATCAACTGCAGACGCAAATCCTGCTCGGTCACCTGCGCATCGTTCATGTACAGCGTACCGTCCGCCTTGATCGTCAGCTTGATCGGCTCCGGCGGGTTTTCCGGCGGCTTGACGTTGTGGTTCGGCTGCGGCAGATCGATGCGGATCTTGTGCGTCAATACCGGGGCGGTGATCAGGAAGATGATCACCAGCACCAGCATCACGTCCACCAACGGCGTGATGTTGATGTCCGATATGGGCATGTTGCCCGCGCCTTTCTTGTTGAAACTGCTTGCCATCAGTACTACCTCTGGTTACTGCTTGCTGGCGGGTGGTGTCTCACGCACTGCGAGGATCGACGGCCAGTTGCCGCCTTCATGGTGCGGCAACCGCCGTGTGTCGATGCAGCCTGGGTACCTGCCAACCTAGCCGCCGTGTTTGGGGACGTCGTTGGTGACAAATTCCATATGTACCATGCCAGCGCCCTTGGCAGTCGCCAAAACCTTCTTGATGACTTCATAGCGCAAGGTACGTGCGGCGCGGATCTGCAACGGTGGTTGCGGGTCCTTCTGCGCCGCCACGGCCAACTTGGCACGCAGCTCGGGCATGGTCACCTCTTCGGCGCCCCAATACATGCTGCCATCACTCTTGATGGCCAAGTCGATCGGCACCACCGGTTTGGGCGGTGCCTGATGCTTCAAGACGGTTTCGGGCAGAGTGATCTTGACTGCAGGCGTCGACATGGGGGCCGTAATCATGAAGATGATCAGCAGCACCAGCATCACGTCAGCCAGCGGCGTGATGTTGATGTCGGCGCTGACTTCACCTTCATTGGAATGGATCACTGCCATTGGTCAAGCCCTCAGTTGTTGTCGCTCGACCGACGCGAACCGGTGACGAAGAAGTCGTGCAGGTCGTGGGCAAAATCATCGAACTGGGCCAGCGTGACGCGGTTGGCACGGGCGAAGAAGTTGTAGGCCAACACGGCCGGGATGGCGGTCACCAGACCCAGGGCGGTCATGTACAACGCCTGGCCCACCGGACCGGCAACGGTCGTGATGGAAGCCTGACCCGACGAACCGATGTTCACCAGGGCGTGCACGATGCCCAGCACGGTACCGAGCAGACCGACGTACACGGCGGCGGAACCCACGGCGGCCAGCAGCGTCAAACCGCTTTCCAGGCGCACGCTTTCACGGGCGATGGATTGGCGCAGGGCACGATCGATGAATTCCGAGCGATCCAGGCTGTCAGCCAAGGCACCGGCATCGGCCTTCTGGTGATGCGTGGCAGCCATGGCGCAATCCAGGGCAATCTTGGAGAACGGCTCGCCAGCGGGCTGTTCTTCCATGGCACGGATGGAATCCTGGGCGGAACCCGCATCCCAGAACTGCCGCACCACTTTTTCGGAACGCGAACGCACCATGGCATTGCGAATGCCGTTGAAGATGATGAAGAACCAAGAGCACGCGGACATGATGATCAGGACGATCAACACGGCCCAGTCCGTTCCGGACATGTCATGCAGGAACTGGGAGAAACTCAGGCCCTGGGCCAGCGCCTGGGACTTGTCGACGGCCTGTGCGGCGGGAGCCTGCAACGCGGCCAGCTGGTCGATGGTGTGTAGAAAGAACATATCGCTACCTTTGAGAGTCAAGCTGATTGCAACAAAGTGTCGGTAATGGCTACTAGAAGCCGCCTTGGAGAGTGAAGTTCACGGAAATGCGTGCCCAGCCCACGATGGGTTTGCCGTCCTTGGTCGAAGGGTTGAACAACCAGCCCTTCGCGGCACGCACTGCGGCACGATCCAGCTCGCGATAGCCACTGGATTTGTCCACCTTGACCTCGATGGCGTGACCATCCGTCCCCACTTCGACCAGCAGCACGACCACACCCTGGTGGCGCATGCGCCGTGCCTGCGGCGGATAGCGGGGCGGATGCCGCATGCGGTACGACATGTTGCTGCTCGCCTGCGTGATCGTCGGCGGCGGCGGCGGTGAAGGCGGCGCCGGCGGCGGTGCGGCAACAGCATTGCTCGACTGCTCCTGTACCGGCGGCGGCGGCGCCGGCGGCGGCGGCATCGGCGGCGGCTTGACCATCTGGATGATCTTCGGCGGCGGCTGCTTGGGCGGCTCCGGCGGCGGCGGTGGTGGTGGTGGCGGCGGCGGCGGCGGCTGGATAAAGGTCACTTGTGTCACATGCTCCTTTTCCTGCTGCTGCTGATGCTGCGAAGCGGCAGGGCGAAGGACCATCATGAACACGGCCACATGCAGGGCAACAACGCCCGCATATGCGCTAGTGCGCCTCCAGCTGAACTGCTTTCGGCCGTTGTTGTCTGTACTTGAGGCCATCAGTTATACGTAATCCGTCAAATGAATACGGCTGCTGAATGGAACTCAGCAACCCCCCTGACGCAAGCCGCTGCACGGCTTGTGAAAGGCCAGAAATGATTCACGGTACACCAGCGAAACATGTTTGTATAGCGAGCGGAAATAGCCATGAATCATGCTCAAAACAGGTCCCTGACGGGGTGTCGTCAGTACCCTGCCTTGTGCAGCCAGGCCTTGGCTGCGGTACTTGTCTCGGGATCAGCCGCGGCCTTGCGCATGGCCTTGACGGCCGCCGGCTTGTTCTTGGCGTGCTGGTACGCCGAGGCAATCACCATGTAAGCCCTGCCCTTGTGCTTGGTGTCCTTGGCCAGCGCCTTGCGCGCGGCCGATGCCGCCGACTGGTACTTGCCCGAGTCGGCGAGCAACTGGGCCACCTGCAGGTCGGCACTGCCGTCATGACCCAGGGCAGCGGCCTTTTCATACGAAGCCAGGGCGGCATGCGTGTTGCCGGCCAGCAGGTTGGAGTCACCCTGCAGCTTGTAGAAGTTGAAATCGGGTTTGACGATGCCCTTGCCGACGCCTTCCTTCAGCACACCAAGAGCCTTTTCTGCATAAGGCTTGGGGTCCTGGTTGGAGTTCTGTCCCGTGATGAGGTAGAGCTTGGCGAAGTTTTCGTAGTTGGTCGCGGAGGTCAGCTGATTGAGGCTTTGCGCCTTCTGCAGCTCCTTGATCGCTTCATCGTACTTGTTCGACTGCATCAGAAGCACGATGAGATTGTGCCGCGTGGTCGCGTCATTGGGGTTGGCGGCCAGCTGCTTTTTCGCCATGGCGATGCCTTGGCCGGCTTGGCCGGTTTCGGCATAGCTGGCGGCCAGCACCTGATCCCAGTTCTTGTGGGTGGTGGTGGTGAGCGACTTGGCCTTCTGGATGGCCGGGATGGCGGCTTTGTAGTTCTGCAGCTGGTAGTCGATGATGCCCTCCAGACCGTACGAATCGGCCGTCTCGCGCTTGCCCTGGCTGCGCCAATCGTGGAGGGTGTCCAGCGCCTTCTGGTACTGGCCGTCGCTGTAGTAGAACTGCGCCAGCTCGTACATCAGCTGAAAGTGCGTGTCGTTGGGCAGGGCGTTGGTGGCCAGCGCCTTCGTCAGGTCGGTAATGGCCAGCTTGACGTTCTGCTGGTGATACTGGAGGTTGGCCAGCGCCTGCAGCGCAATGGCCTTGACGTAGTTGTTCTTGGTCGTCTCGCCCGACGCGTAGCCCGACAGGGCCTTTTCGGCGGCGGCGACATTGCCGGCCTTGACGGCCGCGATGCCGGCATTGAGGTTGTCGGCTTCCTTCTTGGTGACCGGCTGCGGCTTCGGCGATTTGCGCGTCGCGTTCGGATACAGCTCCGGCTGCTTCTGGCTTTGTTGGTCGTTCGAATGGTCACGCGGGCCGGGCTGTGCCAGCGCCAGACCGCTTGAAATCGCCAACGCCAGCGCGGTGCCGGCCAGCATCTTGGACATCGATCCCAGCTTCATTGCCTACCTCGTATGGAGTGTCACCGTGCCGATGGCACGCGGGGGAAGCTAGGAGACTACAGCGGAGATGGCCTCCAGCTCAAGTCACTTTTCCGGCATGAACACAAGTGGCTTGCGTCAGCTTGTCGGCAATCATGTTCAGGCCTTGTTGCGCGGCGCCATCCGGCATTGCCGGTGGCGCCGTGCCGAGGCGCGGTCAGATGTCGAGGTTGGCGACCTTGAGGGCATTGCTTTCGATGAACTCGCGCCGCGGATCGACCGCTTCGCCCATCAGCATCGAAAACATCTGGTCGGCGGCCACGGCGTCCTTGATGCCGACCTGCAACATGCGTCGCGTTTCCGGATTGACGGTGGTATCCCACAGCTGTTCAGGGTTCATTTCGCCCAGACCCTTGAAGCGCTGGATGGAACGCCCCTTCTTGGCCTCGTCCAGCAACCAGCGGCGCGCCTCGGCAAAGCTGGTGATGCCGCGAGAGGCATTGCCACGGCGCACTTCGGCATCGGCATGCACCAGTCCGTACAGGCTCCGGGCCACTTTTTTGAGCGGCTGGGTTTCGGGACCGTCGAAATAGGTGCGTGACAGCACCCAGGTGTGGTCCAGGCCATGCTGGCTGCGCGTCACCACGATCGCCTCCGGTTGCTCGCCGGCGGCTTCACGGTAGGCCAGCTGATAACGCGGCTTGCCCAGCCCCTGGTTGGCCAGACGCGCCTCGAGGCCCCGCAGCCAGTGTTGACGCGCCTCGGGATCGTCCCAGATCGACGCTTCCAGCGCTTCATGCTCCAACGTGGCCAGCCAGAACGCGGCGTCGCAACGCTGGTTCTTGAGGTGCTCGATGTGGTCAAGCGCCACCTGGTAGTCGCGCAGCAGCGTTTCCAGTGCTTCAGCCTGGATCGGCGGAGCATCCGGGCTATATTGCAGTGCAGCATTTTCCACCGCATTGGCGATCAGGTACTGGTTGAGCGCCGCGTCATCCTTGAGATACAGCTCCTGCTTGCCCTGCTTGATCTTGTACAACGGCGGCAGGCCGATGTAGACGTGGCCTCGCTCGATGAGCTCGGGCATCTGGCGGTAAAAGAACGTCAGCAGCAGGGTGCGGATGTGCGCGCCATCCACGTCGGCATCGGTCATGATGATGATGTGGTGATAACGCAGCTTGTCCGGGTCGTAGTCGTCCTTGCCAATGCCGGTGCCGAGCGCCGTGATCAGCGTACCGACCTCGGCCGAGGACAGCATGCGGTCGAAGCGCGCCTTTTCGACGTTGAGGATCTTGCCCTTGAGCGGCAGGATGGCCTGCGTCTTGCGGTTGCGGCCCTGCTTGGCCGAGCCGCCGGCCGAATCACCCTCGACGAGGAAGATTTCGGACAACGCCGGATCGCGCTCCTGGCAGTCAGCCAGCTTGCCGGGCAGGCCGGCAATGTCGAGCGCGCTCTTGCGCCGCGTCAGCTCACGCGCCTTGCGCGCCGCCTCGCGGGCACGCGCCGCGTCGACGACCTTGGACGCGATGATTTTCGCCTCGTTGGGATTTTCCAGCAAAAACTCGCTCATGCGTTCGTAGACCACCTGGTCGACGACCGTCTTGACCTCGCTGGAAACCAGTTTGTCCTTCGTCTGCGACGAGAATTTGGGGTCGGGCACCTTGACCGACAGCACGGCGATCATCCCTTCACGCATGTCGTCGCCGGACGGCGCCACCTTGGCTTTCTTGGCCAGGCCTTCCTTTTCGATGTAGTTCTGCATCGCGCGCGTCAATGCCGAGCGGAAGCCCGTCAGATGCGTGCCGCCGTCGCGCTGCGGAATGTTGTTGGTGAAGCAGAACATCGTTTCCTGATAAGCCTCGGTCCACTGCATGGCGACCTCGACCGTGATGCCTTCCTGCTCGGCGCTCAGGCTGATGACGTTGGGGTGCAGCACCGTCTTGAGCTTGGCGATGTGCTCGACGAACGACCGGATGCCGCCTTCGTAGGCAAACGTCTCGTGGCGGTCATCGCGCTCGTCGTTGAGCTCGATGCGCACGCCCGAGTTGAGGAATGCCAGTTCACGCAGGCGCTGCGCCAACACGTCGAACTTGAACTCGATGTCCGTGAACGTGGCGGTACTGGGCTGGAAGCGCACCCACGTCCCCGTCTTGTCACTGTCGCCCACCTGGGCCAACGGCGCCAGCGGCTCGCCGTTGGCGTATTCCTGGTGATACTCGTGGCCGTTGCGGTGGATGGTCAGCCACAAGTGGTCACTCAAAGCGTTGACCACGGACACGCCCACACCGTGCAGACCACCGGACACCTTGTACGAATTGGCATCGAACTTGCCGCCGGCATGCAACACCGTCATGACGACCTGGGCCGTCGAGCAGCCTTCTTCCTCGTGAATGCCGACCGGGATGCCACGCCCGTTGTCACCGACACTGGCCGAGCCGTCTTCATGGACGGTAACCACGATGTGGTCGCAATAGCCTGCCAGCGCCTCGTCGATGGCGTTGTCGACCACCTCGAACACCATGTGGTGCAAACCGGTGCCGTCGTCGGTATCGCCGATGTACATGCCCGGCCGCTTGCGCACCGCTTCCAGGCCCTTCAATACCTTGATGGAGCTGGAATCGTAAGCCTTCCCGTCGGTTGCTGGTGTGGTCATGCTGTCCTCTTGTGGTGCCATGCACGGTTGCGTGCGTAGTCTTGGAATTATAGCATTTTCAGGTTTTTACGGCTTTTGCCGGGTCACGACGCACGGCTTATTCGGCCCTGTTCCACGTGGAACAAGGCAGGTGACCACGGTTGCAACAGCGGCATGGGTTCAGTCCCCGTCAGCAGAACCTGTGCCTTGCTGTCGACAAGGAAATCGACCACGGCCGCTTGATGATCCACATCCAGTTCTGAAGCCAGGTCATCCAGGCAGATCAATGGCCAACTTTGCATGCTTTGCGCGTGCACGCATGCCTGCGCCAATACGCACGCCAACGCAGCCAGCTTTTCCTGACCGCGTGACAAATGTTCGTGCCGCGGCGCTTGCTCAAACAACAGGCGCCAATCGGCACGGTGGGCCCCCGCCAACGTGTAACCGCGATCCCGGTCCCGCTGGCGCTGTTCGCGCAAAAGCTCCGCCAAGTTGCAGGAAACATCCCAGCCGCAGCGATAGGAAAGCTTCAACGCCCCCAGTTCGGGCAGAAACCGCGAGCACAAGGCAACCAGGGCTTGCTCCAGAAGGGCAAGATAAGCCGTGCGCTGCCGATCCAATTCCCCGGCCGCCACCGCCAGTTCGCTTTCCCACACGTCCCATTGCCCCGCGCCGAACGCCTCGCTGCGTCGCAGCAGGGCATTGCGTTGTCGCAGAGCACGACGATAACGGCTCCACCACGCCAGATCGCCATGTTCCACGTGAAACACGCCCCAATCCAGAAACTGGCGGCGCAATTCCGCGGGACCATTGATGAGGGCATGACTGCCAGGCTCGAAACAAACCACGGCACAAAGGGCCACGACATCGCTGACCCGTGAAACCGGCTGCCCATCCACCCGCAATTGCCATTGGCCATCACGGCGTCCCAGGCCCAATCGATGCTGACCTGTCGGCTCAAGGATTTCAGCGAAAACCTGCATGTCCTGACGCCCGCGACAAATCAGGCTATCAACATTGCCGCGCCGAAACGAGCGGCCGTAGGAAAGCAGATAACACGCTTCCAGCACGCTGGACTTGCCTGCGCCATTGGCGCCCTGCAGAAAGTTGATCCCCGGCACTGGCTGCAACGACACCTCGCGCAAGCTGCGCAAACCGTCAACAGTCAATCTTTCCAGCAGCATGACATTCCTCGAAACGGCAGGCTTGCCACAAAAAATGCCGGGGTCCGCATGGCGGAACACCCGGCACGATGGCAGTACTTGGCCAAGGTCACAGGCGCAAAGGCATGATGACGTGGCGAGCCTGGTTGTCGTCAACGCCCTGGATCAGGCAACTGGATTGCGCGTCACGCAGATTCAGGCGTACCTGCTCGGTTTCCAGCGCGGCCAGGGCATCCATGAGATAACCGACATTGAAGCCGACGGCCAGCTCATCCACGCGCGTCTCGGCTTCCAGCTCCTCGACAGCTTCTTCCTGCTCCGGGTTGTGCGCCACGATGCGCAGCGTGCCGGGGCTGACTTCCAGCTTCACGCCGCGATATTTCTCGTTGGACAGGATGGCTGCGCGTTGCAGCGCCATGCGCAGCGTGTCACGTGAAATGTCGACCACCTTGTCGGCACCGATGGGCAGCACGGCTTCGTAATCGGGGAAACGGCCGTCGATCAGCTTGGACGTGAACACGACATCGCCGCGTCGAACGCGCAGATGATTGCGGCCGAATTCCAGTTCGGCCATGCCTTCACCGGTTTCGAAAAGTCCCAGCAGTTCGGTGACGCCCTTGCGCGGAATGATCACCTGGCGCCGCGTCGAAGCGCCGGTTTCGACAGCCGTTTCGGCCAGGGCCAGGCGATGGCCGTCGGTCGCCACGCAACGCAGGTGGCTGTCTTCCAGTTCCAGCAGCATGCCGTTGAGGTAATAGCGCACATCCTGGTTGGCCATGGCGAAGGCCGTGCGGTCCATCAGGCGCTTGAGCACGGCTTCCGGCAATTGCAGCTTTTCGACCAGCTCGAGATTGTCAACCGTGGGAAATTCACTGGCCGGAAGGGTTGCCAGCGTGTAGCGGCTGCGTCCGGCCTGCAGCGAGGCGCGGTCGCCGTCGACCTTGATGATGATCTGCGCACCGTCAGGCAGCGCGCGCACGATATCGAACAATTTGCGCGCGGGCAGGGTAGTGGTGCCGTCCTCGGTCGATTCGACGGCGGTGGAAGCCACCATTTCCACTTCAAGGTCGGTGCCCGTGAATGCGACGCGTCCGGCCTGCGCCTGGACCAGGAAATTGGCCAGAACCGGCAGGGTTTGCCGACGCTCGATGACACCGACAACTTGTTGCAGTGGTTTGAGCAGTGCTTCGCGTTGAATCGCAAATTGCATGGTTGTACCCCTTGTCACCCGCTCTTCTTCCTATCTTTTATAGAGAAGCTGGTAGCGGTAGTAGTGCCTGTGGATGCAAGAATTGACGTCGAATATTCTTTTAAATCAATATGTTGCTTGTTTTTACGCAGTGGAGCATTGCTTGCGCGAAGTGTGCGTCATTTGTGGATAAGTTGACGTTGCCTGATTGTTCAACAGTTATCCACAGTTTTTTCGCACGTTGTTCAGCCTGTCAGTATACGGATGAGTTGTTCCCAGTCCTGCTTCATGCGCACATCTTTTTCCATCAAGCCGCGGATCGTGCGGCAGGCGTGCAGGACGGTGGTGTGGTCGCGGCCGCCAAAGGCATCGCCGATTTCCGGCAGCGAGTGCTCGGTGAGCTCCTTGGCCAGGGTCATCGCCATTTGCCGGGGGCGCGCCAGCGAGCGTACGCGGCGCTTGGACAGCAGATCCTGCAGACGCACCTGATAGTAGTCGGCCACGGTCTTCTGGATGTTCGGCACGGTGACGGCCTGGGCGTGCGTGGACAGCAGGTCGCGCAGCGTTTCCTGCGCGAAATCGGCCGTGATGGCACGGTTGAAGAAGTGCGCGCGCGCGGCCAGCGTGTTCAAGGCACCTTCCAGGTCACGCACGTTGGAACGGATGCGCTTGGCCAGCAGCATGGCCACGTCCTCGGGCATGTCCATGGCCTTTTCGTGGGCCTTGGACAGCAGGATCGCGGCGCGGGTCTCGAAGTCCGGCGGCTCGATGGCGACCGACAGCCCCCAACCCAGGCGCGACTTCAACCGCGGCTCGAGCTTGTCCACTTCCTTGGGGTAGCGGTCGCAGGTGAGGATGATCTGCTGCTTGGCCTCGAACAGCGCATTGAAGGTGTGGAAAAACTCCTCCTGCGTGGTGTCCTTGCCGGCAAACAGCTGGATGTCGTCGATCAGCAGCGCATCCACCGAGCGGAAACGGCGCTTGAACACGTTCATGTTCTTGGCGCGCAGGGCCTCGATCATGGCACTGACGAACTGTTCCGAACGCAGGTACAGCACCTTGAAGTTCGGGTTGTTGCGCATCATGAGATTGCCGGCCGCGTGCATCAGATGTGTTTTGCCCAGGCCGGTGCCGCCGTACAGCAGCAGCGGGTTGTAGGCGCGGCCGGGGTTTTGCGCCACCTGCATGGCGGCCGCCTTGCCCAGCTGGTTGGATTTGCCTTCCACGAAGGTTTCGAACGTGTAGTGCGCGTCCAGATGATGGGCGTGCGGTTCGGCCGAACGTGCGCGTGCCTGCGGTGCCGCCGCGGGGGCATGCGGCGTCGGACTGTCATAGGCGGAACCCACTTCGATGCCGACCGTGAGCGGCCGGCCGGCCAGATGTTCGAGAATCTGGCGGATCTTGCCCAGGTAATCGCTGCGGACGGCGTCCAGGATGTAGTCGTTGGGGGCGAACAGGCGCACGCCGTTCGCGTCTTCCCGCGCCTGCAACGGCATCAGCCAGGCATGCACGTCCTCGGTCGTGCACTCGCCTTCCAGATGCTCAAGACAGCGCCGCCAAAGATCGCTCATACACCCGACTCCACAAGAAAGCAGTCCGCGCACGCCAGCAAGCGGAATGCGTGTCGGACCAGGCTCGAACAGAAAGAATGATGAGTCTAGCAGGCCGTCGCCACGCCTACGTCGGGAAACGGGCAATGGAAACAGGCAATATTGACTTGCGCCAAGGTGTCACGCATACTCGACCGTCTTTTTCCACCCATTTTCGAGGAGAAGGCCATGAAGCGGACCTTCCAGCCCAGCAATCTCAAGCACGCACGTACCCACGGCTTTCGCGCCCGCATGGCCACGGCCGACGGCCGCAAGGTCATCAAGGCCCGTCGCGCCAAGGGTCGCAAGCGCCTCATTCCCTGATCCATCGTGACTGGCGCCACGCTGCCGTGTGTCGCGCGGCTTCGTCGAGCCGCCGATTTTGCCGCCCTGCGTTCGACCCGTGGTCGGGTCCGCGGGCGGTTTTTCATGTTGCGTTATGGCATGAATGACATGGTCACCGCCCGTCTGGGCATGGCTGTGTCGCGCAAGGTGTCGGTGCGCGCGGTCGAGCGCAATCGCATCAAGCGCCAGGTGCGCGAATGTTTTCGTCATGCCCGTGGCCAGTTGCCGCGGGCGGACATTCTCGTGATCGCCTTCCGCGAGGCCGCCGGCCAGCCGGCAGGCGTTTTGCGTGAAGAGCTGGATCAGTTGCTGGCGCGTATCCAGCCATTGAAGAGCGCCCGTTCGAACGCCACAATGACGGGCTGATCATTCCCCGTCGTCACGCGTTGACGACGGGCTTGCCGGAATGGCGTGCACATGCCACTCCGCCTTCTGCCGCCGTCGGCCCGCAACGACCGGCGCCACCGGATTTGTCGCCCTCATGAACCAGACGCGCTCGTTTTTGCTTCTTGCGTTGGC
>DASVGR010000074.1:0-15194 GCA_036379395.1 Rhodanobacteraceae bacterium
CCTGCTCGCGCGCCTCGACTTCGTGCTGGAGAAGCCCTTCGTCCGCTGCAGCTACACCGAGGCCGTCGAGATCCTGCTGAAATCCGGCAAGACCTGGGAGCACGCCGTTTCCTGGGGCGCGAACCTCCAGGCCGAGCACGAGCGCTACCTCACGGAGGAACACTTCAAGTGCCCGGTCACGGTGTACAACTACCCGCGCACGCTGAAGCCGTTTTACATGCGGGTGAATGAGGACGGGAAGACGGTGCGCGCGATGGACCTGCTCGTGCCGGGCATCGGCGAGATCATCGGCGGCAGCCAGCGCGAGGAGCGCCTGGACGTGCTGGACACGCGCATGGCGCAATTCGGCCTGAGCGCCGAAACCTACGGCTGGTACCGCGACCTGCGTCGCTACGGCACGGTGCCTCATGCCGGATTCGGCCTTGGCTTCGAGCGTTTGCTGTGTTATGTCTGCGGTTTGGCCAACATCCGCGACGCCATTCCCTATCCACGGACTGCCGGCAGCGCCGAATTCTGATTGTCGTCTCGGGGGAGGCCATCCCGCAGCCATCAGGCTGCGCCCCTTCCCCGTTGTTTTTCGACCGTCGAATATGTCGTATCGCGCGTTGTCCCATCTGGGCCTGATCCTTTCCAGTGTGTTGCTGGCCGCCTGCAGCGCCAGCCTGCCCCTGCATGGCGGCAGTCCCATCGGCGCGGCCGAAACCGCCTCGCTCAACCAGGCGCGCACGGCGCTGGCCAAGGCCGACCTGTGCTGCACCCGCTTTTCGCAGTTCGACTTCCAGCAATCGCTGCCGGCCGAACCCAAGCGTTTCGACATCGGCCCGCAGCGCCCCGTCGCCGACTTCGGCGGCTCGCGCAGCTGGTTCCTTGCGTTCACGCTGCCGGCCGACGCCAAGGTGCCCTACGGCATCGTGTTCAAGTCGACGCTGAACGGGCGCTGGCTGCATCACAGCTACCTGTTCGCGCCATCCGTCGTGCTGCTTGACGCCAACTACCAGCCCTTGCGCGTCAAGGACGTGCAACTGTGCGAATACATGGGTTGGACGCGTTCCAGAAGCGGTGCGTTCGGCCACATCACGATCAACAACGCCAACGCGCGCTATCTGGTGGTCTACAGCTCCAGTGCGCAGATCAACGGCAGCACGTACTGGGAGCAGTCGCCGACCGCGTTTTCAGCCAACCAGCCGGTGCAGATGGCCTCCAGCGGCAACTACCAGATTCCGCACGGTCCCAATGGCGTGCTCTACGTCGGCCGCCTGACCGACCACTATCGCAAGGCCGTCGACAACGCCATCTGCGGCAGCCCCAACGCGCATGCACCCAGCTTGATCTCGCAGCTGCACAACGCGTTGTCCTCGCACCACGCCACTTCCGCCACACAAGGGTGATCATGCTGGGCTGGCTTTATATCGCGCTTCTCGTCGTCGGTCTGGCCGGTTTCGTGTTGCATCTGGTGGCGCAATTGCGCGTCGCCGGCATCCTGCGCAAGCGCTATCCGCAGCAATGGAACATCGTGGCCGCCGATGGCCGCCATCACCGCTTGATGACCTACGCGCATCTGCAACGCGTGTTGCGCTCGTCCATCCCGGAAATGTTCGCCGACGCCCAACTCAACCACTGGCATCGCCTGTGGCGCATCGGCCCGTGGATCGCCTGGCCGTGCCTGGCCGGCGCCATCGTGCTGCACGTCTACGCTGCCCGCTGAGGAACCACCATGCAACTTGACCTGACCGGCAAACATGCGCTCGTATGCGGCGCCTCGCAAGGCATCGGCCGCGCCGCCGCCATCGAACTGGCGTGTCTGGGCGCACGTGTCACCGCGCTGGCGCGCTCGGCCGACAAGCTCGACACCCTGGTCGCCGAATTGCCCGGCAGCGGCCATGACCGCCTGAGCCTGGACATGCGCGACACCAACGCGCTGCGCGAAGCCATCGACCGCCTCGTGGCCGGCGATCCGGTCACCATCCTCGTCAACAACACCGGCGGCCCGGCGGCCGGCCCCGCGCACAATGCCACTGCGCAAGCCTTCCTGGACGCGTTCACGCAGCATCTCGTAGCCAACCAGACCTTGCTGCAAGCCGTGCTTCCGGGCATGCGCGAAGCCGGTTTCGGGCGCATCGTCAACGTCATTTCCACGTCGGTGAAAGAGCCGATTCCCGGCCTTGGCGTGTCCAACACCACGCGCGCGGCCGTGGCCGGCTGGGCCAAGACGGTATCGCGCGAAGTGGCCGCCGACGGCATCACGGTCAACAACGTCCTGCCCGGCTACACGCACACGGCGCGCCTGGACAGCCTGATCGCCACGCGCGCCCGGAATGCCGGTGCCAGCGAGCAGGCCATCACCGAGGCCATGCTGGCCGACGTGCCGGCCGGGCGTTTCGGCGACGCGTCCGAAATCGCCGCCGTGATCGCGTTCTTGTGCTCGCCGGCCGCCGCCTACGTCAACGGCGTCAGCATCGCCGTCGACGGCGGACGCACCCGCGCCTTGTCCTGAAAGCATCTTGCAGGAGCGCGCCTGCGCGCGATGGCTGGATGCCGGCTCAAGGCAAGATCCCTTCGCCCGCGGGCGGGCTCCCACAAGGGCAAGGCTCGAACTTCAAGGCTCCCGCATTGGCTCGACGCCCGCATCACCTGCATCTACATCAAACCACGTTCGGTATTTGCGCCAACGGCAGCCACCGATTGCCGGCGCGACGCATCAGCCGGCCGTTTTCGTATTGCCACAGGATCATCCAGCCGTTGTCGAACAGCTGCCGCAGCACTTCATGACGTGCGATGACCTTGTCAATCTCCGTGCGCGGCGCGGCGATCACGGTGGTCTGGCGCAATGGCTCGTGGCGCCAGCTCTTGCCGTCGAACAGCGACTGCTTGGGAATGCCGATGCGCAAGTCGCCGCCGTTGCCCTCGAACACGCCGATGCGCCCGCCCACGACATTGTGCAGCACCTTGTTGCCGGCGCCGTAATGCAGCGGATCGGTGGCCGAGGCGTGGTACTGCCAGCCCAGCCAGTGGGTGACGATCAGCGGCCCCAACATCAGCTTTTCCAGCACCGCGAAGCCGGGGTCGGCGGCGGGATCGTAATCGTGCAGGTAGCAGCGCGTGAACGCCGCGTGCCGGGTCAGCTCGCGCGGGCCGATGACGAAACCGGCGTTGGTGGTCAGGCCCCATTCCGGGCGCGTCTCGGAGCCGTCGTTGGCGCGGCGGCGAAAGCGTTCCAGCACCGCCCGCGGCGTGCCTTCGGCGCTCATCCACAGCGTCGGCGCACGCTCGCGGCGCACGCGGTCGCCGGCCTGTTCCAGCACGCCGCGCAGTTTTTCCCAGCGCGCGCGTTGCGGTGCCGGCAGCAGGTCGGTTTCCAAACCGGTGATTTCGTCGGTGGTGGTGTTGTGCAGTGCCGGCATGAACCACGTGCCGTCCGGCACCTCGATGCCCTTGTCGCGCGCCAGCACCGCGCGCACTTCCGGTTCGTTGAGCAACGCGGCCAGCGCGCGCACGTTGGCCTCGCCGGATTGTCCGCCGCAGGCGCCGCAGTCAAGCGTCGAGGCATGCGCGTTGTTGGCGCTCTGGCTGGCATGGCCGGTCAGGATCACCAGCGGCGCCACGTGCCGGTCGATGCCCATCACCGTCAGCGCGCCAAACGCCAGCTCCACCTTTTTGTCCAGCGGCACGTCCACCAGACGTGGCCGACAGGCGGCATGCTGCGCCTTCGGCACGCCGTAGCGGTCGTCGTTGCGACGCGGCCCGGTCGACGGCTGCAGCCAGTGGCGCAGGCGTTCCAGATAGCCGAAGCCGACCGCCTCGACGAACGAAAACGTGGTGTTGGGCCAGCGCGTGGTGTTTTGCCATTGGGCATGATCGGCCAGACGACGCGACCGGCGACCGGCGACCGTCGCAGCGGCGGAAGCCCCCGGCGCAGGAATGAGCTGGTCCTCGACAAGCACTTCGGGAAACGCCAGGCCCGGCAATTGCGGACGGCGCAAATCCGTGCCCAACGGCCGATAGCTCATCGGCAGGCCGAAAAAGCCGGCATAGGCGCGTGTTTCGATATGCCCGTCCAGCGCTTCCAGCGCACGCCGCATCGGCTCGGAACGGATGTCGATGCAGAACACCATCTGC
The DNA here is from genome assembly GCA_036379395.1 of Rhodanobacteraceae bacterium. GTDB lineage: Bacteria > Pseudomonadota > Gammaproteobacteria > Xanthomonadales > Rhodanobacteraceae > Oleiagrimonas. The sequence continues at coordinate 4,117 of DASVGR010000074.1, forward strand.
ACGTCGGCCACCTTCGAATCGGGCCGCGACACGCACGGCTGCGTGAGCTTGGCGGCCAGCTCGCGCTGATAGCCGTATTCCAGCGCCGCCTGCCACACCGCGTCAAAACGTGCCCGACGCGTGACCGCATCCAGGCGCTCGTCGAACACGGCCCAGGCCGTGCGCAAACGCTCCGCGGCCGGCCGTGCGCGACGCGGATGGCATTCCAGCAGCAACGCCTCCCACGTCAAGCGCATGACCAGAAGTTCATCCAGATGCCGATCCTGCCGCCCGGCACCCTCGGCCTGGTATTTCAGATACGCGCACCACGACGCCCACCCGTTGATCGACAGCAGCAAGGCCTCGAAATACGGTTCCAGCGCGGCTTCCGGCAATGACAACCGCGCCAGCGCCCAGTCCACGGCCGCCTCGGCGGTGTCCGGCAACTCGCGCAACGCCTGCCGCAGGTTGGGCAGGCCCATGACCATGCCGATGCCCTTCTCGTGCCGCAGCGTGCCGGTCCAGAAGCGATACAGGCCAGCGTGCGCCTGCGGCAGCCAGTGCGACTGGTCCTTGTCGAAATAGGCCGCGCACACCTGGCTCAACTGAAACGTGATCTCGCCGCGCCACGGCAAATGGCGCGTGCCGCCGGCGCCGTCGTCAAGCTCGTCGACAACCAGCGGCATGGCCGCTTCCGGCGGCTCGTACAACGCCGCGATGAAGGCATCGGCATCCGGCAGATCGGCGAGGTTCGACTGCGCGATCGCGCCTTCCAGATCCGCCCGCGTGATACGCCCGGCGTGCCAAAGCTCACGCAAATACGCCTGCTGCGGCAACACGCTGAAACCGCCCAGCAGCACCAGTCGCGCGGCCACGCGCCGCACCGGCTCATGGATGCGCCGCCAATGCGGATTGACCGCCACCGCGCCATCCAGCGGCCAACTTGGCGTGATGGAACGCACCGCCTTCTCGCAGGCTTCACGCACTGCCTGCGCGTTCGCGCCACCCACGACCATCGTCGCGGTTGAACCTTGCTCGCTCATGCCCATCGCCTCATTCGTCCGTCGCCAGCGGAATGTGGGTGGACGGGAACCGGCTGCCCGGCGAGCCGGCCTCGTGCTGCGGCCACAGGCGCAGCACCAGCACGGTGTAGATCTCGTCCAGATAGAACCCGGCGTAAATCCAGTGGCGCACGCCGGTCAGCGCGCGCGGCCACAACTGCAGCGCGACAAACCCGACATACATGAACGCCATGCCGGCAAACGCCACGGGACCCGCGCCCGCAAACGGCGCAAAGCCCGCGCCCAGCGGCAGGTACTCGACGGCAAACGCGGCGATGGTGAAACCGATCACCATCGCCAGCCCGGCCAGCCCGTGACGCACGGCATGCGCCGCCTTGGGCAACCACAACAGCGGCGCCCACGCCAACGCCAGAATGCCGGCCCACCACCACGGCCAGTGCAGCTCGGCAATGGAATGCTGTCCCAGCCACACCACGCCACAGGCCACCACCGGCGCCAGAAACAGGCTGTACGCCGCATTGCGCGCATGCCCGCCCAGGCGCAGCAAACGCGTGTTGCGCACGGCCGACGAGGCGGCCAGAAACGAATGCGCCTTGTACAGCGAATGGCCCAGCAAATGCAGCGCCGCCAGTTCGTACAACCCCAGTCCGCATTCCAGCAGCATGAAACCCATCTGGCCCAGCGTCGACCACGCCAGATGCACCTTGACGGTGACGCGCGTGAGCATGACGGTGCCGCCCAGCACGGCACTGATCAGCCCGATCACCACCAGACACCAGCGCGCCGCCGGCGAGATGCCCAGAAGCGGCGCAAAAAACACCAGCACGTAACCGCCCAGATTGACCACGCCGGCATGCAGCAACGCCGACACCGGCGTCGGCGCTTCCATCACCTGGATCAGCCAGCCATGCACCGGCAGCAACGCCGTGCGCAAAATCACCGCCAGCGCCAACAGCACGCCGCTGGCCATCAGCGGCACGGAATGCGCGCCCGCCGCAATGTGTTGCATCAGCACGCTGAGCGAGCCGCTGCCCACCGCCTGCCAGGCCAGCACGGCGGCCACGATCAGCAACAGATCGGCCAGGCGGTCGGCAACACGCTTCTTGTGCGCGGCCAGCTGCGCGAAGCCGCGCTCGGGATAAAACGTGAGCAGGCGCTGCATGCCAAAGCCGATCGCCATCCACGCGGCAATCAATGTCACCCAGTGATTGGCCAGCAGCAGAAAATGCACGCTGGCCAGCACCACCGCCAGCGCCGCGATATACATGCCCTGGCGACGCTCGCCACGCAGGTGACGCGACGAGTACACGCCGATGATCGTGCCCAGAAACTGCACCAGCAGGCTGACCCAGCAACCAAACAGATTCGGCAGCAGCCACCACGCGGACCACGCGGGCACCGCGCCGCCGTGCCAGTGCACGGCCAGCTCCAGCCCCAGCGACACCAGCGACACCAGCAGCGCCGCCACCGCCAGACGGTTGAACCAGAACCAGCGCCGGGTCGACGAATACCTGCAAAAACGCGGCACAAAGGCCGCGGCCAGCATCAGCACAGCGGGCAGCACGCCAGCCGCAAAGTTGATCTCGTGCAACAAATCCGCACCCACCCGGAGATGAAACCGGCGCCATCATCGGGAAACGCAAGCGCCTTGTAAAATATATTTATTGCAGATGTTGGTTCTAAAATATCAAACAATGGACCTGCAACAGCTCAACTTTCGGCATCTGTATGCCTTCTGGCGCGTCGCCGGCGAAGGCCATCTGACGCGCACGGCGCAAGCCATGCACGTGTCGCAATCCACGCTGTCCATCCAGATCCGCAAGCTGGAAGAACGCCTGGGCGAAACACTGTTCGACCACCGCGGCCGCGCCCTGGTGCTGACCGCCACCGGCCAACAGGTGTTCGCCTACGCGCAGAACATCTTCGGCCTGGGCGAGGAAATGCTCGGCTGGCTGGACGGCCATTGCGACGGCATGCTGCACGTGCGCATCGGCGGCGTGGCGACGATGAGCCGCAACTACCAGGAAAACCTGTTCCGCCCGCTGATGCGCGATCCGTCGGTCATCCTCACCATCGAATCGGGCCTGCTGGGCGATCTGGTCGAACGCCTGCTGGAACACAAGCTTGACCTGGTGCTGGCCAACTCGCCCGTGTCGGCCGGGCCGGACCGCCCGCTGCATTCGCAATTCCTGGGCAGCCAGGAAATCTCGCTGGTCGGGCAGACCGCCGTGTGGAGCAAGCGCCACCTGCGCATCCCCGAAGACCTGGACGGCCTGCCGGTCGCCCTGCCCGGCGAGCGCCACACGCTGCGGGCCGAGTTCGACGCGCTGTGCTCGGCCGCCAATGTGAAGCCGCAACTGCGCGCCGAAATCGACGACATGACGATGCTGCGCCTGGTCGCGCGCGACAGCGGCTGGCTGACCGTGCTGCCGGCCGTGGTGGTGCAGGACGAGCTGGAATCGGGCGCGTTGATGCGCGTGGGCCAATCCGACCTGCTGCGCGAACGCTTCTACGCCATCACCACGCGCCGGCACCATCGCCCGGCCATTCTCGAACGCATGCTGGAAGCCATCGGCAAGCCGTCGGAAAAAGCCTGACGCGCCCGCGCCGGCCTCATGCCGGCTTGTACTAAGCTTGCCGCATGCCTGATCTGACGCTTGCCAATCTGGTTGACGGAAGCCTGCAACCGCCGCGCGGCGGGCGTTATCTGGACGTGTTCGAGCCGGCCACCGGCAAGGTGTTCGCGCATTGCCCGGCGTCCGCCGCCGACGATGTCGACGCGGCGGTGACGGCGGCACAAGGCGCCGCGCAGGGCTGGGCCAGAACCCCGGTCGCCGAACGTGCGCGCCACCTCAACCGTCTGGCCGATTTGCTGGCCGCGCGGCTGGACGCCTTCGTCGCCGCCGAATCGCGCGACAACGGCAAGCCATTGGCCCTGGCGCGGCGCGTCGACATCCCGCGCGCCGTCGCCAACCTGCGCTATTTCGCGGCCGCCATCGGCACCTGGGACAGCCAGTCCCACGCGATGGAAGACCGCGCCATCAACTACACGCTGCGCCAGCCGCTGGGCGTGGTCGGCTGCATCAGCCCGTGGAACCTGCCGCTGTACCTGTTCACGTGGAAGATCGCGCCGGCGCTGGCGGCCGGCAACGCAGTCGTGGCCAAGCCATCCGAAATCACGCCGGTGACGGCGTTCATGCTGTCGCAACTGGCGATCGAGGCCAGCCTGCCGCCGGGTGTGCTGAACATCGTGCACGGCACCGGGCCGGAAGTCGGCCAGGCCATCGTCGAACATGACGCGGTCAAGGCGGTGTCGTTCACCGGTTCCACGCGCACCGGCCAGGCCATCGCGCAACTTGCCGCGCCGCGCTTCAAGAAGGTGTCGCTGGAAATGGGCGGCAAGAATCCGGCCATCGTGTTCGCCGACGCCGAACTTTCCGAGGCCAACCTCGACACCATCGTGCGCTCGGGTTTTTCCAACCAGGGCGAGATCTGCCTGTGCGGCTCGCGCGTGCTTGTCGAGCGATCCATCTACGACGACTTCAAGACGCGCTACGTTGACAAGGTGAAAGCGCTGCGCGTCGGCGATCCGAATGAGGATTCGACCGACATCGGCGCGCTGGTCAGCCAGCCGCATTTCGACAAGGTGACCGCTTGCCTGGCGCGCGCCCGCGAAGAAGGCGGCCGCGTCCTCGCCGGCGGCCACGCCGTCACGCTGCCCGGTCGCTGCGCCGGCGGCTGGTTCGTCGAACCGACCGTCATCGAGGGCCTGCCGCAGGACACCGACACCAACCGCACCGAAATCTTCGGCCCGGTGGTCACCCTGATTCCGTTCGACACGGAAGACGCAGCCGTCGCGCTCGCCAACGCCACCGACTACGGCCTGGCCGCCTCGCTGTGGACCGGCAACATCGCGCGCGGCCATCGCGTCGCCGCGCGGCTCGACTTTGGCATCGTGTGGGTCAACTGCTGGATGCTGCGCGACCTGCGTACGCCATTCGGCGGCGTGAAGCATTCCGGCATGGGGCGCGAGGGCGGCACCGACGCGCTGCGTTTTTTCACCGAGCCGAAAAACGTCTGCATCGCGTGGTGACACCACGCCCGCACGAGGACACGCATGAGCACCGACGATTCCATCCGCACCGATACCGCCCCGGCCCCGGTCGGCGCCTATCCGCACGCGCGGCGCGTCGGCAACTTGCTGTTCCTGTCCGGCGTGGGCGCGCGCGTGCCGGGCACGAACGAGGTGCCGGGCAACGTGCATGACGCGACCGGCCGGCTGGTGTCGCACGACATCGAGGCGCAATGCCGGCAAGTGTTCGCCAACGTGCGCGCCGTGCTGGAAGCGGCCGGTGCGCGCTGGGAAAACCTCGTCGACGTGACCGTGTTTTTGACCGACATGGCGCACGATTTCGCCGCCTACAACCGCCTGTACGCCGAGTATTTCAAGGGCGTGGACGCCTGCCGCACCACGCTCGGCATCACGGCGCTGCCGACGCCGATCGCCATCGAGCTGAAGTGCGTGGCGGTCCTGCCCTGACACACGAAAAACCCCGGCCAGAAACCTGACCGGGGCCTTCTCAACGTACCGCGAAAACCGCGGAAAACTTGGCTCGTTACTTGCCGCTCTTGGCGACCTTCGCCGCGTGCGCCTTGTGGGCGTGCTTGGCGTTGTGGCTCTTCTTGCTGTGCTTGTGCGCAGCCGTCTTGTGGCTGGCCACGTGGTGGTGCTTGGCCACCTTGTGATGAGCCGGAGCCTTGGTCGTTGCGGACTTGGTCGCCGTCTGGCTGACCACAGGCGCCGCCAGCGCGGAGCCGCACATGGCCACGCCCACTGCCAACGCAATGGCAATTGCAAGTTTACGCATCATGTTTGCAAACCTCGAAAGGCACCGTGGACCCGGCCGGAACCCGGCTGCTCGGGCGGCACGGCGCGCCAACATTGCGCCTGCCGAGGTATACCCGACATGAATGCAAAAGCGCCCGCAACGGCCTTTTTCATTGCCGTTCAGCGAGGTTTGTGGCAGGCCGTCCAAACGTCCGCCGGTCATGACAAAACGTGATTGTGCGTGGTTTCCGGACAGCCCGTCCAAGTTGGCAAAACTGCATCCAGTGACCGCCGCCGTCCGGATTGGTTCCCCGTTTCGGCAGCGCAAGCGCAAGCGCCATTTTTCCATGGCGCAAAGCCTCGACCGGTCTCTGGATCAGCCCCGGGCAATGCGCGTCAATCGCGCCGACCGGCATGCGCGAGACACGTTTCCAGCAACCGGCGGATCAACGCGATGACCGGCTCGGCACGCTCGGGCAAGTAATCGAAGCTGTCCTCGTCCATGTAATTGAGCTGCGCCAGTTCCAGCTGCACGGCATCCACGCCCGCATCTGGCCGGCCGTAATGGCGCGTGATGTAGCCACCCTTGAAGCGCCCGTCGACGACATGGCTGTAGCGGTCCTGCGCCGCCAGCACGTCGCCCAGCGCCGCGCGCAACGCCGGATGGCAACTGGCGCCGCCGGCCGTGCCGAGGTTGAAGTCCGGCAAGCGCCCCTCGAACAGCATCGGCACCTGCGCACGGATGGAATGGCCGTCCCACAGCACCACGCGTTCATGCGCGCTGCGCAAACGTTCCAGCTCGCCAGCCAACGCGTCGTGGTACGGCTGCCAGTAGGTCGTCAGGCGCGCGGCGATCTCGTCCGTGTCCGGCGTTTGGCCGTCCAGATAAATGGGGTTGCCGTCGAACATCACGTCCGACACCAGTCCGGTGCCGCGCTGGCCGGGATACAGCGAATGATTGTCCGGCGGGCGGTTCAGGTCGGCCACGTAACGCGAATGGCGCGGGCGGATGATGCTGGCACCCAGCCCGCGCGCGAACGCGTACAGCTTGCCCACATGCCAGTCGGTGTCCGGCGCCAGCCGCGCGCGCGGGTGCATGCGCGCGGCGATGGCTGCGGGAATGACGCTGCCATCGTGCGGCAGGCTGACCAAAAGCGGCGCGGTGCCGCGTTCAAGCGTGAAAATATCCATGGCGCGAGTGTAATCGTCTTGCATCGCGCACGGCTTGGCGCCGCGCCTATTCCATCAGCACCAGTTCTTCGGACGCGGAAGGATGCACGGCCACCGTGGCGTCGAAATCGGCCTTGCGCGCGCCGGCCTTGAGCGCCACGGCAAAGCCCTGGATCATTTCGTCGGCGCCGGGACACAACGCATGCACGCCGACCACGCGCTCGTCGGCGCCCGCGCAAACCAGCTTCATGAACGCCTTGTACGAGGTGTCCGACAGCGCCAGCGGCATCGGCGTGAAGCGCGAGCGGTAGCAATGCACGTCAGCGCCGAATTGCCCGCGCGCGGCCTGTTCGGTCAAGCCGACACTGGCCAGCGGCGGATGCGCGAAAACCACGGTCGGGATGTTGCTGAAATCCAGCCGGGCGTCAGCATGGCCGCCGAACACGCGCTCGGCCAGCTGGCGCGCGGCGGCGATGGCGACCGGTGTCAGCGCCGGCCCGGCCGTGACGTCGCCGATGGCGTAAATGCCCGGCACGTTGGTGTTCTGGCTGGCGTCGACCCGGACATGGCCGCGCTCGTCGCAAGCCACCCCGGCGTTTTCGAGACCCAGGCCGGCGCTGTTGGGCTCGCGGCCGACGGCCCACAGCACCGTGTCGTAACGCCTGTCGGAAAGATCGGCGGAAGCCGCGACGCGCAACCGGTCCGCGTCGCGGCGCAGGCCCTGCACGGAACACCCCAGATGCACGCCAATGCCCTGCACGCGCAACAGCTCGACCAGCGCATCGGTCACCTCGTCGTCGAAATGCCGCAGCAGGCGGCTGTGTACCAGCAAGTCGACCTCGGCACCAAGCGCATGCAGCACGCCGGCCAGTTCCACGCCGATGTAGCCGCCGCCGATGACGGCCACGCGTTCGGGACAGGCGCGCAAATCGAAAAAGCCGTCCGAATCGATGCCCAGATCGAAACCCGGCACGTCCAGCCGACGCGCATGCGCACCGGTGGCGATGATGACGTGCGGCGCGCGCAGTTCGCGTCCGGCCGCCTCCACGGTTTGCGCGTCGACCAATGTGCCGCGCGCCGCCACCACTTCGATGCCCGCCGTGGCCAGACGCGTGCGGTAGCTGGTGTGGATGCGCTCGATGTAGGCTGTGCGGCGCGCGATGAACGCCGGCCAGTCGAGCTTGCCGGGCGTCAGGTCAAAGCCGTAGTCATGCGCCAGGTTTTGCGCGTCGGCCATCTGCGCGGCGTACCACATGGCCTTCTTGGGCACGCAACCCACGTTGACGCAGGTGCCACCCAGCGCGCCCGGTTCGAGCAAGGCCACGCGGGCGCCCAGCCGTGCGGCGCGAAACGCGCCGGCCAGGCCGCCGGAACCACCGCCAAGGACAATCAAGTCGTGCGTGAACGCCATCGTCGGATCTCCTGCAAGGTCGTTCGACGATAACGCGTCACGCCCGGCGCCGCCTCAACGGCCGCCGAATGCGCGCTCGATTTTCTTGTCGGTCTTGTATTGGCTGAGCGCGTAGACCGACCAGATCGCAGCCGGCACCCAACCGATGAGGGTGATCTGCAAAATCAGACAGATGATGCCCGAGAACGGCCGGCCGATGGTGAAAAACTGCAGCCAGGGCAGCAGGATGGCAAGGATGAGGCGCATGGCACTTCCGGTACGGGAAAGTCCGCACTATACCGACGAATGCGTCAACTGCAGGAGTGGCAAAAGCCACGACCGGCATCTCGCCGGCCAGCTCGCCTACAGGCCAAACCGCGACGGCGCGTAGGGTGACGGATCAAGCACCGGCGCGGGACCGGCGCACAATCCGGCGACCAGCTCGCCGGTTGCCGCCGACATGCTCATGCCCATCATGCCGTGGCCGGTGGCGAGCATCAGGTTGGACCAACGCGCGCTGGGGCCGATGATGGGCAGTTCGTCCACACTCATCGGCCGCCAGCCCCACCATTTTTCCTGCACCGGCGAGGCGATCGGCTCGCGCAGATACAGCGCCGCGCCGCGTTCGAGTGCCGCCAGGCGGGTCGGGTTGAGGCGCTGGTCGTAGCCCGAAAATTCCATCGTGCTGCCCAGCCGGCAGCCCGAACCCCAGCGCGTCACGCACACCGACACCTCGTGCAGCGACAACGGCAGGCGCGGACACGCGTCGGTTGGTGCGTAGGTGATCGAATAGCCCTTGCCCGGCTGCATCGGCAGATGCACGCCCAGGCGCGCGCCCAGATGCGGCGACCACGCCCCCAGCGCCAGCACGATGCGATCGGCACTGAACTGGCCGCGCGAGGTGCGCACGGCGCGGATGGCGTGATGCGCCGTGGCGAAGCGTTCGGCGCGCGTGTCTTCCTCGATCACGCCACCCAGCTCGCGCACGCGCCGGGCCAGTTCGGCCACGTAGCGATCGGGCCGGAGGCGCGCGTCGCCGGCGTGGTAAATGCCGCCGGCAATGTTCTCGCGCAACGCCGGCTCCATGGCCAACACTTCGGCGGCGGTTTTCATTTCGGCGGGGACGTCCAGACGTCCAAGCGTTTCCACGTGCGCCTGGTCGGCTTCAAGCTGCGCCGCGTCGCGATACACGCTCAGGCAGCCCTCGGCGGCAAATTCGCAATCCAGGTTTTCGCCGACCACCAGTTCTTCGGTCAACGCGCGCGAACGCAGCAGGATGGCCGCGCGCGCATGCGCGGCATGGTTGAAATCGCGATGGTTGCAATGCTGCGCAAAACCGGCCAGCCAGCGCAGCCGACGCACATTCAGCCGCGGACTGACGTACAGCGGCGCATCCTTTTTCAGCATGCCGTGCAGCGCCTTGCCGACCGTGCCCGGCGCGCACAACGGCTCGGCATGGCTGGGCGTCAGCGTGCCGCAATTGCCGTGCGAGGCGCCGGCACCGACCTTGCCGCGCTCGATCACGCGCACGCCGACACCGGCCCTGGCCAGATACAGCGCGCAAGACAGGCCGATGACCCCGCCGCCAAGAATGAGTACGTCACTGTGCGTCGCGTTCATCGAACCATTCTAGACGGTCGCGCACCGCCCCCCGCAATGCCGCAGCATCGCGTGGCTGGCATCAATAGTGCATGACCTTGCAGGCAAAACAACGGGAATCCACCATGGAACGCGCCACCACCGCCGAAATCCTGCTCGCCCTGCGCTCGCCCTCGTCCAGTTGGCTGGCCGTGCTGGCCAGCGTCATCGACGAAGCCAACCATGACCCGCAATTCGACGCCCACCAGCGCCAACTGGTGGCTCAGCTGCTGGGCGAAGAGCATCTTCCGGCACCGTTGATCAAGGCCGCGCGCGAGCGCATGTACGACTTCGAATCCGATCTGGAAGCGCTCACCCAGCCCGGGCCGCAACCCGTCGCCGCACAGCGTCCAAAGCTGACGCTGGTGGGCCAGTAAGGCACACACCGGCTGGCCGGCGTCCACGGCCAGCCCGGTTCCGTCATCGAAAAACACTCGCCGGCGATACGGCTTGACAAAATAGATTACGCGCGTAATTTTGTTTCAAACAATTACACACGTAATCCAATGATCCGCATCAGCGAAGCCGAAAGTCGCGTCATGCACGTGCTGTGGGACAACGCCCCGCAGGACGCCGAAGCCATCATCGCCGCGCTGGCCGGCAGCGCCGACTGGCAGGACAAGACCATCAAGACCCTGCTCAACCGCCTGCTGCGCAAGGGCGCCATCAGCGCCGAGCGCGACGGCCGGCGTTACCTGTATGCCCCCGTGCTCACCCGCGAGGACTGGCAGGCCGACGAAAGCCGCAGCCTGCTCGAACGCGCCTTCGACGGTCGCCTGGCGCCGATGCTGGCGCACTTCACGCGGCACGAAAAACTCTCCGAGGCCGACGTGGCCGAGCTGCGCCGGCTGGTCGAGGCGATCGAACGCAGGCAGACCCCGAGGACACCCCAATGAACACGCTGGCCACCTCCCTGCTGCTGGCCTGTGCGGGCATCGCGCTGGTCTGGCTGATACGCCGTCCGTTGCGGCGCCTGACCGGTGCCGGTCCGGCTTTCTGCCTGTGGGCGCTGGTGCCGGCATTGGCGGGCGTGGCCTGGCTGCCGCAGGCG
>DASVGR010000075.1:0-8615 GCA_036379395.1 Rhodanobacteraceae bacterium
GGCGGTACAAGGATCGAACTTGTGACACCTGCCGTGTGAAGGCAGTGCTCTACCGCTGAGCTAACCGCCCCGAAGGGAGCCGGCATTTTACGGATGCCGGCCCGTCGGGTCAATGGGCAAACAGCGATTGTGCCCGACTGGATGACGCAGAAGCGGATGCAGCCGATGTGGATGCTTTTGTAGGAGCCCGCCTGCGGGCGAACAGATCTTGCCATGCACCAGCATCAAGCCATCGCGCGCAGGCGCGCTCCTACAAAGATCACAAGCCATGACCATGCGCCTGTAGGAGCCCGCCTGCGGGCGAAGGGATCTGGCCTTGCATTGACATCAAGCCATCGCGCGCGGGCGCGCTCCTACAAAAATCACAAGCCATGACCACGCGCCTGTAGGAGCCCGCCTGCGGGCGATGAAACAGCGTCGTTCTCAATCCGTGGTCGGTGCCGTCGAAGTCGCCGATGCCGGTGCCGCGGTGGAAGCGGCCGGCGCGGGCAATTCCGGGACCGGCGTGGCATCGCTCTTGCGCCACTTCATGCGGCCGGAATGGAACTCGTCGTAGGCCACCTGGTAGTACGCGACAGCCTGGTCCAGCGCGGTCTTGTCGATGTCCGGGTACGGCGTCGCGGCGCCCGTTTGCACGTCCGGCTTGACCTGCATGACCTTGCCCTTGGGCATCAAAATCGTCTGCCGACCGTTGTGGTAGTAGCCCAGGTTGATGTACGTGGACGAGAACGCGCGGTCCATGCTTGGCGGCACGGCCAGCACGTTGTAGCCGAAGAAGCGGCTGCGGTAGCTGAAGTTGAGCAGGCCCAGCAGCGTCGGTGCGATGTCGATCTGGCTGGTGATGCGGCTGACCACGCGCGGCTTGATGTGCGCCGGCGAGTAGATGAACAACGGGATGTGATAGTGGTTGAGCGGAATGCGCGAAATGCCCGCGCTGTGCGCGCAATGGTCGGCCGTGATCACGAACACCGTGTTCTTGAAATACGGCTTTTTGCTCATGCGCTTGATGAAATCACCCAGCGCCCAGTCGGTGTACTTGACCGCACCGTTGCGCTCGCCAAACGGCATGTCCACCCTGCCCTTGGGCCACGTGTACGGACGATGGTTGGACGTGGTCATGATCTGCAAGAAGAACGGCTTGCCTTCGGCGTGGATCTTGTCGGCCTGCAGCATCGCCAGGCTGAACAGGTCCTCATCGGCCACGCCCCACACGTTGGAACTGTGGATCTTCATCGTCGGCGGAATGTCGCGGCGGTCAATGTCGATGTAGCCATTGCTGCCGAAAAACTCGTTCATGTTGTCGAACTGGCCGTAGCCGCCGTACACGAACTCGCTGACGTAGCCGTGGTTGTCGAAAATCTTGCCCAGCGAGAACAGATCCTCGTTGTGCTTCTGGTGGATGAGCGAATTGCCCGGCGTGGGCGGCACCGACAGCGTCACCGCTTCCAGCCCGCGCACCGTGCGCGTGCCGTTGGCGTACATGTGGTCGAAAAACAGGCTGTTGTCGGCCAGCTTGTCGAGAAACGGCGTCAGGTGCAGCTTGTCGCCGAAGCGCGTCATGTACTTGGCCGACAGGCTTTCCACCGTGATCAACACCACATTGAGCTTTTGCGGCGTGCCCGGATTGCGCACGATGCGCGTGAGGTCTTTCGGGTCGCTGCTGACGAACGTCGAACGCGGCGTCTTCATCAGCCCGCGCACGATGCTGTAGGCCTGGTTTTCCGGCAGCGTCTTGTAAAACTTCTGGTAGTTGAGGTCTTCGTTGCGGTAGGCGGCGAAAAACTGGTACATGCCGTTGCCGGCCAGCGAATTGACGAAGCTGTTGTCGGTGACGTTTTTCATGCCGGCGTTGACGCCGAACGCCGTGGCCACCGTCACCACCAGCCAGCCGATCACGACCAGCGTACGTTTGCCAAAATGGCTGGTGTCATCACGCGTGGCCAACGCCTTGCGGCTGAGCACCATGATGATGATCACGCCGATGACGATGAACGCCAGCCAGCGCCCGATCGGATACGACTCGGTGATGTTGCCGATCACCTCGCTGGTGTAGACCAGATAATCCACCGCCACGAAGTTGAAGCGCGTGGAAAACTCGTTCCAGAACGTGATGTCAGCCGCGCTGGCAAACACCATGATGAAAAGCAGGATCAGGCACAGCAGCCGCAACAACCACTTGCCCGTGCGCGAGGTGTAATTGAACGCCGCCATCGGCAGCAAAAACAGGTACGGCAGCAGAATCGGCCACGCGGTCTTGAAGTCCGCATCAAAACGCCAGCGCAGCAGCCCCGCGACAATCAGCAGCACCACCGTCAGCCCGATCGCCCATGTCAGCCAGCGCTTCCAGCCGGGCAGCATTCCCGACCGGGTCGGCACCAGCCACAGGAACAGCACCAGCGGCCAGGCGAAATAGACAAACGTGACCAGGTCGTAGCCCAACCCCACGCCAAACGCATACAGCCAGTACAACGGACTGGCCGGAATGCCCGAGCCAGTCATCGCCAGCAGAATCACCCGCTCGACAAACGAAATGACAAGGAAGCAAACGCCCAGCCAGATCAGCGGGCGGAAACGTCGATACAACGAGCTCGATGAAGACGATGCGGTCATGTACAACGGCCTGGGGAAAGTGACAGGCCATTATGCCCCGAGCGCCTTATCAGAAACACAGCGCCGCGCGACTTTTGGTGGGAGCCGCCTGCGGGCGATGGGATCTGGCCATGTACCAACATCTGGCCATCGCGCGCGGGCGCGCTCCCATCATCGAAGCAGAAGCAACAAAACATCGTGAAGTTGGCATCCCTTGTCAAAGCTTGATCAATCTCTATCTCCGGGACTGCGCGGCAGAGCATCGCAAGCTCGATCTGTCCTGGAAGTAGACGCTGGCAATAGGCTTCAGTGCATGCCAATGCAGTAGAATCTGGATAGCCAACTCTACGGAGACTGTCATGCCTACCCAGCTTGCTACCCTCGAAGCCGAAGCCCTGAAGCTCTCTCCCGAAGACCGTGTTTTGCTCGCGGATCATGTTCTCGCAAGCTTGCAAGAGCAAAGTGAAGTGGAGGAGGCTTGGGCCGTTGAGATCGAACGGCGCTTGGCCGAAGTCGAAGCTGGGGCTGTCAAGCCTGTTCCATTGGCGTTGGCGATTCAGCATGCCCGCCAGACGCTTGCGTGAAGGTTTCCCTTGCACCGGGGGCGGAACAGGATCTTGTTGAGGGCAGCCTGCATTACGCACGGGAAGCAAACGAGGACTTGGGGCTGGCTTTCATCTCGGAGTTCGAGCGATCGGCAACGCTTCTGGCTGAGCAACCATACCTTGGCGCACCTTGGCGCGGGCAGGTCCGTCGATTTCCGTTGCGGCACTTTCCCTACAGCATTATTTACTACCTCAGCCAAGCCAGAGTACGCATCCTCGCGGTCGCTCATCAAGGCCGCAAGCTAGGTTTCTGGCGGGAACGTACGTAGTTACCCGTTCTTCGTCCAATCGCCAGCCTGACGGTTGCTTCATGCAAACGTGGCCGGGCCTTCCGATATGCGGATGCGGCTTTTTGGTGGGAGCCCGCCTGCGGGCGAAAGGATCTGGCCATGTGCCAGCATCAAGCCGTCGCGCGCGGGCGCGCTCCCACAGACAAAGTAGGCGCGACGTCAGCTACCCCAGCATTCTTTCAGCGTGCCTGTACCGCCTTTCCCGCGCTGGCCTGCCTGATCCAACGACAACACACCACACTTGGTATCGCGCGTCAGCTGGGCGTTGATCGGGGTCGCGTCAACCACATAGGCCGACGTGGATGCGCTGGCCAAAGTGTAGCTGTAGTTCTGACTGGTCTGGTGCGCGCAATCAAGCAGTGGCAAGGTATTGGCCGTGGTGCCGGTACCTGCAGCATTCTCGGCCTTGGCGTAGTTGAGGTTGGTCGTGTAATAGCGTTCCATGTAATTGGAGAGCTCCGACAGGCAACTCTCCGCCGCCACGCGATGCGTGCGCACGATGTAACGCGTGTAGCTGGGGTAAGCCAGCGCGGCCAGGATGGCGATGATGGCCACCACGATCATCAGTTCGATCAGTGTGAAGCCGGCCACCGCACACAGGCGCCGGCGCACGACCGACACCCGAAGATTGTCATTGCAGTTCATCGTTTCCCCCTGTCACTGATTGACCATCTCACGCCATGAGACGCGCTGGATATTGTTGCCGGCACCGGACGTCATGAGGCTGCTGGTGGTGCCGTTGGAGAAGCTGGTCAACATATCCCCACCCACGAAGATCGGGTTGTTCGGCAAGGACGTGAATCCGACACCAGCAGCGGGGTACGTCTTGCCACCGATGGTCACCTTGTCGGTCGTGTTGATCCTGCCGTCGCCGTTGACGTCGAAGAATGACGGATCGGGGTTGGTGCCGGTGAACGGATCCAGCGCCATGATCCAACCGGTGCCTGACGGATTGCAGATATCGCCGGACTTGGGAATACGCGTGGTACCCAGTAGCAAACTACCTTGAAATTGATTGGGCGTAGCCATGCGCTCACCTTCATCCACATACCCGGTGACGCCACCATCCGAATCCATCGTTGGCGTCTCAAGGTCGATATACCAGCCTGACTCGTTCGTAATACTTGGTGTGGTGCTGTCCTCGGAATGCGACAAAGACACTACTCGCGTAGGTAGTACAGCCGGTGTAGTGATATTGCCGTCGCTATCGGTAACTGCAGGCGTACCAGGTAGCTGCGCGATGATCTTGCGTTGTACCAAGCAGTCCGACTCACTTGCCGTACCGGTGCCGGTGCCAGTTCCGCCGCCCGTGCCGGTTCCGCTACCCGTACTGCCACTTGTGGTGCTGCAACGTTTCGTCGCTGCAGTAACCGCCAAGCCGGACGTTGCGGATTCGACAATGATGCCGTACCAACTCTGCACGGATGTATCGCTCAGATCGCCTGCGGCAAGGTAACGACCGGTACCGAAGAACAGCCACAAATCTTGTGTCTTCGGGTTCTTGCCAATCAACATGCCAGCGGTGATGGGCTGCGTTTTGCCACCGCCATCCTTGGCGACAAACTGCTTGATACCCGTACTGCTCGAGTTACTCGCTGCCGACAAGTCAAACTGCCACACATTACCGAAAAGATCACCCGCATAGGCTGTCGTGCTGACGCCATTGGTGCCGTCATCCATCCATACCGCCGGCGCGGCCAGGCCGTTGGCAGTAACCGAGTCGTCCGTCGTGTAGACCTTGAGGTTACCTGTGGCCAAGTCAAACTGCAGCAGTGCCGCCGACCCCTTGGTGCTGTTGTAGCCGTTACCCATCAGCACTACCCAATTGGTGGAGTTACCTTGGCCAGCCACTTGGGCGACGATGGGCTTGCCGGTCATCTGGCCGATATAATCGCTGCCGGGCTTGGTATCACCTGCCGAGCGTTCCCACAGGAAGCGGATGGATGCGGGGTTTGTCACATCCAGCGCATAAATGGTCTTGGCCAGCCCCTTGCCGGTTGTCCCGACGAGGATGCTGTGCCACGCCGCCGCCGTGTCGGTACCTTCTTTGAAGTAGGCATCGGCCACTGTCAATTGGCCGTCGTTGAAATACTGATGAGGTTCGGAACCGGTACCGTAATCGACGTCGGCCAGCTGCTTGATGTTACCGGCGGTGATAACGGCTCCCGGCAAGAACGCGTAAGTCTCGGCACCATTTTCGGTGTCGAACGCGTGCACCATGCCGTCGTTGGCCGCCACATACACACGGCCACTGCGACCGGACTGATCGCTGGCAAACTGTGCGAAATCGCCCGAACCGGGGAACGTGCTGCCAACGAACTCGTCGGCATTGACGGCGCCCACGTATACCGGCTGCGAGTCGACGATGTCCCCCAGCACGTTGACTACGCCCTGTGGAGTTTTGCGGTTGCGATACGAACCACCGTTGTCGACGTCCTTGGACACGTCGCCGCGCAAGTAATCAATCATGCTCGCCTGATCGGTGGCGCTACTGCCCAGAGCATCCAGCTCTGTTGTAGACAGCGCCGGCAGCGTCGTACCGTCGTTTTTGAACGCCACGTAGGTCTTGGCCGTCGGGTTGTACGTATAGATTTTGCGATCGGCCGGCGCAGGCAGTGCTTGCGAGGCATCCCACAGCGACGACGTACCGATCTTGCCGGTGGTGGAATCCACGGAAAACGCCAGCAGCTGCCCCGTCCAGATGGACGTGTGATAAACCGCCTGATACGCCACGGTTCCCGTTTTCAGTTGCGTCGAGTTGGCGGCGAGGCTGGCGCCCGTGCCGTTGCGTTCGGAGGCACGGTTGAGCGCATTTTTCAAGCCGGATGTAAACGATTGGGGACTGGTTGCCGAATAAAACCCGCCATGGCCGTTAACGCCAGCATGCACAAGGTCGGATATGTTACTAAGGGTGCCGCTCCCAGACGGTGTTGGCCAGCCGCCCCAGCCAGATGGTTCGTCAGATGATTTTTGGCTTGTCGACCATTTCAACAGGTCAGCAACCCAATCGCTGGTGATGGTGTTGCCGTCAGCATCGCTAGGAGGAAAGCCCATACCGATGGTAAACGTCACCATGTGTTGCCAGAACGCGGGATCCTGGGCATTGGTCGGCACTTCGTTGGCAATATTCGGTGAACTGCCGCTGCCATCCGCCAAATCGTGTTCCCAGTAGTACATAGCCACATCAGCCAAAGTATTGCTGGTGTCGTCTTTGAATGGGTCACGTGGTTCGTACTGAAATGTGTTCCCATTCGGTCCTGTGATCTTTGGGCCTTCATTGCCATCGGCATTATTAATGCCACTCGGAGTACCGCCATTCCAGAAGCCATCCGTAGTCAGTACGGTGTATGCCTGTCGACAAGCTAATGTTTCCGTTTTGCTCGTCGTTGTGTTCGCAGACTGCCATGGCTGGGCTGTCTGGTAATACTTTCCCACTGCCTGCAAAGCACCACGTAAGGGAGTGCTTCCGCCGGCACTGACTTCGTTTCCTATCCAATCCCAGAGCTTAGCCTTTTGGCTACCCACAGATCCAGACCCGAATGGTTGAACTTCCGCCAAGTAATTTTCACTCTTAGTCGAAGTACTAAATGGGCTGGAGGTAGTGGCGTTGGCTTTTATCCATGCTGCGCCACTTCCATCAATAGATCCAAACCCAATACGATACTTTTGATCTATGGTCGAGAATGCCGACATCACGCTACTTTTGGCCATCAAGATACGTGTGTGATAATACGCGAACCAGTTGGCGACATTCTGTCCCACCGGGATGCCTGATGGCGCTGCGGTGCCACTGATATCATCATCAGTTACGCAATTAGCCTGTGAAGCGCAGCCTTGGCTGGTCGGGGCAATATAATGTACGGTGTAGGGGCCCGCAGCGTCTCCTGTCGAATACTGAAAGTAAACGTAAGCGTTATAGGTGAATTTGCACTCCCCTTTTTTCCAGTTATCACCATCCCAGTCTTTTTCTGTGCCAGTAAAGCTATAGTTGCCACCCGTACTATAAGATTGATAGATGTCTTTGCAGACTTCGTCAGCATACGTTCGGTTATTCCAATCACCTTCCTGCTCGACATCTTTGTCATAACTTCTTTGTGGCGCCGTAGAGCTCTCTATGCTGACGTTAAAGGTAATCCCGCCACGGCCATTGCCACAACTTCCGGAGTCATTACATTCAAAGTTGCCATCATAAGTAAACAGGTTGACCTTTTCTGTCGTCCTAACGCCAAATCCGTCTTGGGGGACGTTGGCCATGTCGGTTTCGACTGGATAAGTGGTCGCAACAGGCGTGGTAGAGGTTGCCGATACCGGTTCCGCTAGCGGAGGCGCATCATAGGTCGTAACTGGGTTGTAATACACGCCATTATTGGCCGAATCGATGACTGCATCATTATTGTCATTGTCCTTCAAATAGTCCCAATCCGGCATGTAGTCGGCTGCCATCGATCCCGAATCATCCAGCATCAGCACGATGTTGGGTGGTATCGGCTGACGGACGGTCAATGGCTGTTGGTCAATGGTGACCTGTGCGTTATTGGTCTGCGCGGCGGCAACAAGGTTCGGCGCGGCCGGCAAGGTGTCGACTTGCGCTAGTGCCATGGTGGGAATGCACGCCATGGCGAGGCAACCAGCAGCGGCCAACAGGTACCGATGCAGGCCGACGGTTTTTGCAGGCAGACGAAACGATGTGTTCATGGCGCTATGCCCTGTTTGCCACGAGTAGCGTGGCAGTGGATGACAATGGTCAACTTTGCTTGATGATGACTTGCAACGTCACGACAGCCCGATCACCGATGAGGGCCGGATCGCCGCTACGTGCCGTGATGCGGTAATACGTGGCCGTGCTGGATTTGCCCTGGGCACCGTATTGATGCGCATTGGCAGTTTGGTTGAAGCCAGTATCGGACTCGGGGTTGATCCAGTTGCTGCCAAGGCTTTCGATGACGTATTGTGGTTGCCCAGTAGCGACACTGCCGGGATCGTACGTGGCATCAGGTACGGTTTGGATTTTGCTAGTGTCGAGGTTGGGATCTGCAAACGGATCGGGCAAACAGACCACGCCGCCAGCATTGCAATTGCGTGCGATATAGCCGGGGTTGGTGAGGATGTTTTCCTCACCTACACGCAACGC
>DASVGR010000076.1:0-7969 GCA_036379395.1 Rhodanobacteraceae bacterium
CCGGCCGGGTCTTCGTAGACGCGGATGGCGCCGGAACCCTTGAGCTCGCCCTCGCCGTAGCCGCCCGACAGCAGGCCGACGCCCAGCGTGTGCGCGCGGCTGGCGGCCAGCATGTCCCAGATGCTGTCGCCGACGACGATGCCCTGCGTGATGTCGATGTCGAGGCGGTCGGCCGCGGCCAGGAACAAGTCCGGGTCGGGCTTGGCGTAGCGCACCTGGTCACGCGTGACCACGGGGACGCGTTCGGGGTCGATGCCCAGCGCGGTGAGGTTGTGGATGGCCGTTTCCATGCGGCCGCTGGTGGCCACCGCCCACGGAATGTCGTTGCTGGTGAGGTATTTCAGAAGCTCCACCGCGCCGGGCAGCGGGCGGATCGCGGAGGCCATGCGGCTGTAGGCTTCGGCGTGGTGCTCGCGCAGGCGCTCAAGGCGCTCCTCGGTCACGTCCAGCCCGGTTTCGCGCAGCAGGATGTTGGTGAACAGGCCGCCGCTCATGCCGATCTTGCGGTGGATGCGCCAGACCGACAGGTCGATGCCCTCCTGGTCGAGCGCGCTTTTCCATGCCAGCACGTGCTGGTAGACGCTGTCGACCAGCGTGCCATCCAGGTCGAACAAGAAAGCCGTCGCGGTGCGTGTCATGGAAATCTCCTGTCAGAACGGGCATCCATTGTGGCGCAACCACGGACAATGACGCCTGATTTGCGCCGGGTATGCCGGATCGTCATTGTCCATCCGTTGTCGATGCGGGCTGGGTGAAACCGCGCGAAGCGTGCTACAGGATGCTGCTCAACCCGAAGCCGAAGGCCGTCACCAGCCGCGTGTAGATGGATTTGAACGGCAGGTCCACGCCGGGGAAATCGCCGACCGCCTCGTAGCACTGGTAAAAGCCGGGATCGGCCGGTGCCAGCGGCGCGCAGCCGGGCTTGAGTTCGTAGGCGGTGGCGTAGCGGAACGGCCACAGGTCGAACCACGGCAGGTGCTCGGACACGGTGCTGATGGCGCGGTTGATGTCGCTGATGACGGGGATGTCCTGCACGCGCGGGGCGATGGTCCAGGCGTTCTTGGGCTGGGTGTCTTCCAGGATCGAGCTGCGCAGCTCGGTGGCAAAGCGCGGGTCGTCGACGATCACGCCCGACTCGGTGTTGTAGTGGTCCGAGCGCGGGTCGAAATTGTGCGAGCCGACCATGGCGAAATGGTCGTCCACGACGATCGACTTGGCGTGCAGGCCGATGCGGATGCCTTGCGTCTTCAGCGGCGCCGGTTGCACGCGGCGGCCGTGGCGCAGCATGTAGCGATCGGCCGGGCGCCGTTCGGGGCGGTTGCCCGACACCTGTGGCACGTCCATGAACGGCGGCGGCGCGATGGAAATGCCGGCGTCGGCCGGATGCGGCTTGAGTTCGTAGATCTCGAAGCCGTAATCCTTGATCAGCCGCTTCATGTGCTTGTAGGTGCGCGCGTAGGAAAAGAACGCGTCGGTCGAGGCCAGCGAATTGGTCGACACGATCACGCGCGGCGGATGCGAGCCGTGATGCAGCAGCTTGAAGATGTGCCGCGCGCGGTGGCTGAGCAGCAGGTACGGCGTCTGCAGCACGATCTGGTGCCGGGCGCCGGCGATCATGCGCATGATGTGCAGCGTCAGCTCGTGCGCCTTTTTGCGGTGCGGTTCGTCGGTCTTGGCTGGCTGGTCGGAAAAATAGTTGAGGTCGGCGACCTTCAGGCTGCGCGAGGTGATGTGCCGCTTGATCCAGGCCGGATCGGACGCCTGCTCGCGCACTTGCGCCACGCGCAGCGGGTCGGCGAAATGCGGCGCCTGCCAGCCCGGCGCGCCGGGGCCGTCGGCGACCAGCTGGCGGTTGACGTCGTCCAGGTGCGTCAGCGGCACCGAGCGCGGGTGGTTCCAGAACAGCTTGAAGCTGTCGGCCATTTCGCGTGCGGCGGGACCGGCGACCAGCACGTCGCGGTCGCGGAAATTGAAGGTCTTGCCCCAGCCGAAATAGCGATCCTCGTAATTGCGTCCGCCGGCGATGCCGGCCAGGTTGTCCACCAGCAGCAGCTTGTTGTGCATGCGCTGGTTGAAGCGGTTGAAGCAACAGAAAATGCTGGCGCCGAATTGCAGCGGCGAGGTTTCGGCGTCGTCGAACGTGGGGTTGTACAGGCGCAGCTTGAAGTTGGGGCTGGTGCGCGCCAGCGTGGCCAGCTGCTCCAGATTCTGGAATGAAAACAGCTGGTCGGCCAGCACGTCGACCTTGACTCCGCGTCGCGCCGCGTCGACCAGCGCGTTGAGCATCAGGTTGCCGACGTCGTCGTCGGCCCAGATGTAGGTCTGCAGGTCGATCGAGTGGCGCGCGCCGTGGATGAGGTTGAGGCGCGCGGCCAGCGCGGTTTCGCCGTGGTCGAGCAACGTGACGAAGTGCACCGGGTGGCCGGGCCGGGATTTGGCCATGGCCGTGCGCGCCTGGTCGAGCAGCAGTGACGGCTTGGCGCAATGGTCCGCGCGCGTGCAGGTGGCGTGCGCATGGGCCTGTTGCGCGGTGGCGGCGATCCGGTTGGCGTGGCGGATTTGCTGGCGTGACAGCGCGCATCCCGACAAGACCGCCAGCACGGCCACGAGAATCGCTGCCCGCGTCAGGGGCATGATCAGGCGGGGCATGGCGCGCATGATAAAGGGTTCAGTGCGTCGGCGGCACGCCTGGGCGGCAGTTTGTATTCAACTTGTATATATCGCCAGCAGGCGCCCATGGCCCGGTTCGGCCGGACCTTCCAGCGCAATGCGTGCGAGCGTGGCGGTGGCCATGCCGCGAAAACCCGGTGCCTGCGGGCACAGTGCCATCGCCAGATAGGTCAATCCCGGATTGTGGCCGACCAGCAGCACGTGCTCGCCCGCGCCGTGTTGCGTGGCCAGGGCCAGCAGTTCGCCGGCGCTGGCGTCGTAGATGCCGTCCAGAAAGGTGATGGATGGCGGCGCGGGCAGGGCGTCGATGACGGCCTGCGCCGTTTCGCGCGTGCGCCGTGCCGGTGAGCACAGCACGCTGTCGGGTACCAGCCGCAAGGCCGACAATTGGCGCCCGACGGCTTGCGCCTGGGCCTGGCCGTGCGCATTGAGCGCACGTTCAAGATCGCTGCCGTGGCCAGCCGGCAGGGCTTCGGCGTGACGCAGGAGCCAGAGTTCGCGCATGGCACCAGTATGCCGCAGCCGCGCGCGAGTGTGGGTTGCACGCATTTCCCGTGGTGTAGGAGCGCGCCTGCGCGCGATGGCCAGACGTCGGTTTGAAGCAAGACATCCTCGCCCGCGGGCGGGCTCCTGCGGGGAGCCTATGAAGACAAGCTGGCGCCGGATCAATGTCCTGCGGATTTGGCGGTCTTGCTGCCGTGCGGTTGCCAGTCGGCCGGTGCGTGCACGGGGATGCGCGCGGCACGCAGTGCGGCCAGGATCAGGCTCATCTGCGTGCCGCCGCTGCGTGCCAGTTGCAGCAGCTTTTGCGCCAGCACGGGCTGTTTCTGCGTGTCCAGCGCCAGTTGCGCGAAGCTGTGCACTTGCCAGGTCAGGTCGCGGCGCGCGGTCTTGGCTTGCTCGCGCACGGTGGCGTTGTCGGCCAGCGTGCTTTCCAGGTGCAATCCAAGCGAACGCGCCAGCGGCGCGCTGCCCCAGACCAGCGTGTTGGCCAGTTTCAGGCAGTCGGCGCGCAGGTCCGAGGCCGGCTTGCTCTTGGCGCACAGGCCGGCCGCAGCTTGGAAGCCCGGCATCGGTTGCGGGCTGGCTGAGCCGAACACGATCAGCGCACGCACGCCGGCCGCGCTGTTGGCGGCGGCGTGCTTGCCGTCGTACAGCGTTTTCGGCGGTGGCAGCGCGGCGGTGGCCAGCGCCAGCGCCTGGGTGGCGACGCCGTGGTAATCGTCGTAGTGGTTGGCCGCGACGGCCTTGGCGAACATGTCGCGCACGGCCTTCTTGCCGGCGTCGTGCTCGGCCCGGCCCAGCGCCATCAGCCACACGGCGGCGTTGTCGGCGTCGTGCTTTCCCAGCGCCGTGAGGGCCTGCTTGTTCGGGCAGTCCAGTACCTTGGGATCGCAATCGACCAGTTGCGCCCACCACTCGGCCGGGCCGGCGTCGTCGGCTTTGGCGGCGCGCGTGACCAGCGCGTGGAAATTGCTGAAATCGGGCAGATCAGGCAGCGTGTGCGCCAGCAACGCCGCGCCCAGCAGCGGTTGTGCCTGGCTGCGCAGGGCCAGCACGTTGACCAGGTCGCGCTGGAACGAGGCGACCGTGGGCGCGGGGTGACGCGGCGCGGCGGCAAGGGCCGCACCGGAAACAATCAGGCTGGCGGCGAACGCGAAAAAACGGCGCATGGGCGCACTCCTTGGTGGGCGAGCGGCAGCATAACGCTTTCGCGGCCGCCGGGCTGCTTTGGCGCGGCGTGACGATGCGGCTGCCGGCACGGTCGTTGCGCTGTGTATCATGCGGCTTTGCCCGTTGCGGGGCTTCCGGGATGCCGCGTCTGAATCATGGGAATCGAGTTGTCGAGCCGGCCGGTCATCGATCATTTCGGCATCAGGTTCAGCCGTGGGGATGCAATGCAATGAACCTGTTGGCCCAAGGCGTGCGTTTCGTGCTGGTCGGTTGCGGCCTGATTGTGGTCGACTGGCTGGTGTTTGTGGTGCTGACGTGGATGAGTCTGGCGCCTGTGTATGCCAATGTGGCCGGACGCGTGGCCGGCGCGCTGGTCGGCTTTTGGGCCAATGGCCGTTTCACGTTTGCCGTGTCCGGACAAAGGCGATCGGGACGGGCACGCTTTGCGCGTTTTGCCTCGGCATGGTGCGTACTGACCGTGTTGAGCACGGTCTTGATGATGTTTCTGGCTGCGCATCTCGGCTTGCATCGGGCGTGGCTGGCCAAACCGGTGGTTGAAGCCGGCCTCGCATTGGCGAGTTTTTTTGTTTCGCGGCATTGGGTGTATCGCTAGCCGGCGTTCACGAGCATGAAGCCGCGCTGACGTCGAATGGCATGTCGGCCGTCGTCGTGGTGACTTCCCTGAAGCGGTTCACGTTGGCTTGTTACACTGGCCGGACCGGTCGGTTGCCGGCGCGCCGTGCACGGCTTGCCTGGATCGGCCCCTCGTCACTGGAGTTGCGTGCCCGTGCCTGTGTCCAATCCTTGGTTGAATGAAATCCTGCCGCTGGCGATTGGCTGGGTCACGCTGGCGTTGATCAATGCGGGGTTGGCGCAGGGCAAGGGGCGGCGCGGGCTGGTGTGGTTTGCGCTGTCGATCATCCTCGGGCCGCTGGCGACGCTGGCGCTCGTGGTGATGCCCAAGGCGCGGCAACGATTGTTCTGACCAGACGGGAACACGCGCAACCACCGGGCACGCGCGCCAGCCGGATGCCGGTTGTGGCCAAGAGCCATCGCCCGCGGGCGGGCTCCCACAAAGGTGCGGATCAGTCGCCCAGCGCCTGGCGCATGAACTCGGGCATGGCCAGCGCGCCCTTGTGCACGTCGGCGTTGTAGTAGTGCGTCGGGAAGTTCTTGGTGGCGGCGCCACGCTCGCGGAAATCGCTCAGGTCGGCGCCCTTGCGCGCCATGGTGCAGCTCCACCAGCCGGTCGGATAGCACGGTTGCGGAAACGGCAGCGTGCGCAGGCCCTGGAAGCCGGCCGTGCGCATGGCCGCGCGCATCGCCTTGATCAGCTCCAAGTGCGCCATCGGCGACTCGGATTGCTGCACGAGGATGCCGGCGTGGCGCAGCGCCTTGTAGCAGGCTTCGTAGAAGCTGGCGTTGAACAGGCCCTCGGCCGGGCCGACCGGATCGGTCGAGTCGACGATGATGAGATCGACGCTTTCCGGTTCCAGTTCGGCCATGTACTTGATGCCGTCGACGAACAGCAGCTCGGCGCGCGGGTCGGCGTTGGCTTCGCACAGGGCCGGAAAATATTCCTCGGCCAGGCGCGTCACGCGCTCGTCGATCTCGACCTGGGTGACGTGCTCAACTTCCTCGTGGCGCAGCACTTCGCGCAGCGTGCCGCAATCGCCGCCGCCGATGATGACCACGCGCTTGGCGCGCGCATGCGTGAACAGCGCCGGGTGCGTCATCATTTCGTGGTACAGGAAGTTGTCGCGGTCGGTCAGCATGACGCAACCGTCGATCACCATCAGCTTGCCCCAGTCGGTGGTCTGGTAGATCTCGATGGTCTGGTATTCGGTCTTTTCCGAATGCAGACGCTCCTCGGTGCGAAAACCGATCGACGAACCGGAGGCCTGATGGGCTTCGGTGAACCAGCTGGATTCGGACATGACGCGTACCGGCAAGACAAGGGATGAGCCGGACATTGTAGCCGTTTCATGCCGCACGGGGAGTGCCGACGGGGGCCTGGTGTCGTTTACAATAAGCGCCTCAAGGCCGTCCCGCGGCGTGCATGAGGCGTCAGCCTCAAGACTTCCGGCGGCCGCAGGTGTTGCGTCAAGGTTCGCCGCTGCGACGTTTTTTTCCTCGCGGAAATTCCGCGGCACTTGCTGGGCAACGACATGACCGACAGCTGGGACATCGAGCGCGCGCGCCACACCTACGCGGTGGCGCATTGGGGCGCCGGTTACTTCGACATCAACGACGACGGCGATCTGGCCGTGCGGCCGGCGCGCACGCACGGGCCGAGGTTGCCGCTGCCCGAACTGGTCGACGCCGCGCGCGCGCAGGGTCTGCGCCTGCCGCTGCTGCTGCGCTTTCCGGACATTCTGGCCGACCGCCTGGCGCGCATGCGCGGCGCGTTTGCGCAGGCCACGCGCGAAGCCGACTACGCCGGCGGCTACACGGCGATTTACCCGATCAAGGTGAACCAGCAGCGCGGCGTGGCCGGCGAGCTGGTGCGCGTGGCCGGCGAGCAGGCCGACGGCGTCACCGGTTTCGGTCTGGAAGCCGGCTCCAAACCCGAGCTGATGGCCGTGCTGGCGCTGGCCGCGCCGGGCAGCCGCGTGGTGTGCAACGGCTACAAGGACCGCCAGTACGTGCGGCTGGCGCTGATCGGCCGCGCCATGGGGCTGGACGTGCGCATCGTGATCGAAAAGCCCGACGAGCTGGAGCACGTCATCGCCGAAGCCGCCGCGCTCGGCATCCGCCCCAGCCTCGGCGTGCGCGTGCGGCTGGCTTCGATCGGCGCCGGCAAATGGCAGAACACCGGCGGCGAGAAGGGCAAGTTCGGGCTGTCGCCGCGGCAGGTATTGCGGCTCATCGAGCGTGCGCGCGAGGTGGGCCTGGTCGATTGCCTGACGCTGCTGCATTTCCACATGGGCTCGCAGATTTCGAACCTGCGCGACATCGCCACCGGCATGCGCGAAGCCGTGCGCCATTACGTCGAGCTGCGCCGCATGGGCCTGCCGATCGACACGGTCGACGCCGGTGGCGGGCTGGGCGTCGATTACGAGGGCACGCGCTCGCGCAGCTACAACTCCATCAACTACACCATGGCGCAATACGCCGCCGCCATCGTCACGCCTCTGGCGCAGGCCTGTCGCGACGAGCACCTGCCCATGCCGCACCTCATGACCGAGGCCGGGCGCGCCATGACCGCGCATCATGCGCTGCTGGTGGTCGACGTGACCGAAGTCGAAGCCACGCCCGATGGCACCGTGGTCGAAGCGCGCGCGGACGAACCGGCGGTGCTGACGCGCCTGCGCGAAGTGCATGCCGCGCTCGACGAACGCCCGCTGCCCGAGCTGTACCAGGAGGCGCGCTTTCACCTCACCGAAGGCCAGACGCTGTATGCGCTGGGCCAGCTGAGCCTGGCAGACCGCGCGCAACTGGAAGACGCCTATTACGCCATCGCCAACGCCGTGCGCGCGCGCATCAATCCGGCCGAGCGCGCGCATCGCCCGGTGCTGGACGATCTGGACGCGCGTCTGGTCGACAAGTATTTCGGCAACTTTTCCGTGTTCGAATCCACGCCCGACGTGTGGGCCATCGACCAAGTGTTTCCGGTGATGCCGAT
>DASVGR010000077.1:0-35997 GCA_036379395.1 Rhodanobacteraceae bacterium
TACAGAAGCGACAAGATCATCGCGTTGACGGCCACCGACTTGCCCGAACCGGTCGTGCCGGCCACCAGCAGATGCGGCATCTTGGCCAGGTCGACGACCACCGGCCGGCCGCCAATGCCCTTGCCCAGCGCCAGCGTCAGCATCGACTTGGCCGCGTCGTACTCTTTCGAGCGCAGGATTTCCGACAAGTACACGATTTCGCGGTTGACGTTGGGGATTTCCAGGCCGATCACGCTCTTGCCCGGAATCACGTCGACCACGCGCACGCTGATGACCGACAGGCCACGTGCGATGTCCTTGTCCAGGTTGGCGATCTGCGAGCCGCGCACGCCCGGCGCCGGCTCCAGCTCGAAGCGTGTGATGACAGGGCCGGGATACACGCCGACCACCTTCACCTCGATGCGGAAATCCTTGAGCTTCAACTCGACCTGGCGCGACAGGATTTCCAGCGTTTCCTCGCTGTAACCCGGCCCTTGCGGCGGCGCCTCGTCCAGCAGTGACAACGGCGGCAATTCGCCCTTGCTCGAAGCGCCGGTAAACAACGGAATCTGCGTCTCACGCGTCGCGCGCACACTTTTTTCGACCACCGGCTCGACCCGCTCGATGCGGATCGGCTCGCGTTTGGCCTGTTTGGCAGCATCGGTCTTCTTGGCCACTTCGCGCGCGGCGCGGGCCGAACGCGCGGCCATGACATCCGGTGCGCGCCGCAGCTTGCGGCCGCACCAAGCGGCCAAGGCCAGCACGCGATGGCCGATCCAATCCATCACGCTGAACCACGACAACCGCGTGGCCAGCGTCACGGCCACGAGAAACACGGCCAGCATCAGCAGTGGCGCGCCCTTGTCGCCAAAAGCGTGCAACACGCCGTCGCCGATCGCCTGCCCGATCACGCCGCCCGCCCCTTCCGGTGCCGGATCATGCGGTGCCGACGAAGCCAGATGCGCCAGCGCCGGGCCGGCAATGAAAACCACCACAAAACCGATCAACCGCAGCGCCGACTCCCACGAAGTGCTTTCACGTTCGCCGAGGTCGCGCTTGAGCACGCGCAAACCCAGCGCCAACAGCAGCAACGGAAACAGATACGCCACGACCCCGAACAGGTAACGCAGCAAATCGGCGATCCACGCGCCCACCTCGCCGCCCAGGTTGTGCACGGCGGCATTGCCGGCCGCCACCGACCAGCTGGGATCGGACGGGTTGTAACTGATCAGGCACACCAGCAGGTACAACGCCACCGGCACCAGCAGCAATACGCCGGCTTCGCGCAAACGTCCCCGGGCTTCGGCACCGAGCGCCGGGCGCGGGTTGGCGGGAGTCTTTTTTGTGGCGGTACCGCTGGAGCGGCCTTCGTCACCGGATTTGCTTGCTGGAGCTTTGGCCTTGGCTTTGCGTGCCACGTACGATCCCGAGGTTGTCTGACATGACGGCTCGTGCCGTCGACTGCGTGGTTATATCACGGCAACGGCCCCGCCCGAGGGCGAGGCCGTTGTTTCAAACCACGCAAATGTGCGTGCGGTTACGCTTTTTTCAGTGCCGGATGCACGATTTCGCCGTGGTCGACATTGATGCCACCGGCCAGCGGGGCAAACTCGCGCCACGCGTTGCCGGCCGCCATGCGCTGCACGTACGGCAGGATCGCGGCCGAGATCGCCAGCGTGGAGGTTTCCGGCACGGAACCCGGCATGTTGGTCACGCAGAAATGCGTCACGTCGTCCACCACGTAGGTCGGCTCGTTCCAGCTGGTCGGCTTGGAGGTTTCGAAGCAGCCGCCCTGGTCAATGGCGATGTCGACCACCACCGAACCCTTCTCCATCGACTTGACCATGGCTTCGGTCAACACCTGCGGCGCCTTGGCGCTGGGCACCAGCACGGCACCGACGACGAGGTCGGCCGTGGCCACTTCTTCGGCCACCGACGAGGCGTACGAGTACAGGCCGGTCACGTTCGGGCCCAGGGCGCGCATGGCGTCCATGCGCTCGGGCAGCAGGTCGAACACCACCACGTTGGCACCGGTGGCGGCCAGCTGCGCGGCGGCGGCGCCACCGGCAATGCCGGCGCCCAGCACCACGGCCTTGCCGCGCGGCGCGGCGGCCATGCCACCCAGCAACTTGCCCTTGCCGCCATTGGGCGCATGCAGCAGCGTGGTGCCGATCTGGCCCGCCAGACGGCCGGCGATGACGGACATCGGCGCCAGCAGCGGCAGGCCGCCCTTGTACGCGACCGACTCGAACGCGACGGCGGTCAGGCCGATTTCCAGCAGACGCTTGGTCAGCGCCGGTTCGGCGGCCAGATGCAGGTAGCAGAACAGCTGGTGATGCGGCTTGAGCAGGGCGAGGTCACCGGCGATCGGTTCCTTCACCTTGACGATCAGCTCGCCTTTCTCGTACAGCGCCGCCGCGTCGGGAACGACGGTGACGCCCTGGGCCTTGTAGGCGTCGTCCGAAAAGCCGCTCTTGAGGCCGGCACCGGACTGCACGAACACTTCGTGACCGCGGCGCACCAAGTCGCCGGCGCCCGCCGGCACCAGGGCCACGCGGCCTTCAAGAATCTTCGTTTCGGAAGGGATACCAATACGCATGGACGTTGAATCCTCGCAAAGTACTTTGGGTGTGATCCGGCTGGGTGGGCCGGGGGGGTGTGTTCTTGTCACTTGATTCAGCGGCCGGCCCTCCCCATTCTCTTGGCCTGTCGCTACCCGCCTCGCCGTCTGGCAAGGTGGTCAAAAGTAGCGGGAGCCGTCGGCATGGCGCTGGCGAATAACCGTCCAATCAATATGCGGAATTATACATGAGCACTCCCAAGCACAGCCGCCTCCTCATTCTCGGTTCGGGCCCCGCCGGATACAGCGCCGCGGTGTACGCCGCACGCGCCAATTTGCAGCCCGTCATGGTCACCGGGCTGGAGCAAGGTGGCCAGCTGATGACCACGACAGACGTGGACAATTGGCCCGGTGACGTCAATGGCGTGCAGGGTCCGGAACTCATGCAGCGCATGCTCGAACATGCCAGCCGATTCAACACCGAAATGATCTTCGATCATATCCATACGGCCGATCTCAATGAGCGTCCATTCCGCCTGAAAGGCGACAGCGGCGAGTACACCTGCGATGCGCTGGTGATTGCCACCGGCGCCACGGCGAAGTATCTCGGCCTGCCATCGGAGCAGCATTTCAAGGGCAAGGGCGTGTCGGCCTGCGCCACTTGCGACGGCTTCTTCTTCCGCAATCAGGATGTGGCAGTGGTCGGTGGCGGCAACACGGCCGTCGAGGAAGCGCTGTACCTGGCCAACATCTGCCGCAAGGTCTATCTGGTGCACCGCCGCGACAAGCTGCGCGCCGAAAAGATCATGCAGGACAAGCTGTTCGCGAAGGAAGCCGAAGGCAAGATCGAGATGGTGTGGAACCACAATGTCGACGAAGTGCTGGGCGACGACAGCGGCGTGACCGGCCTGCGCGTGAAAAACACGCAGGACGACAGCACGCGCGAGCTGGAAGTGACCGGCTTTTTCGTTGCCATCGGCCACACGCCCAACACGTCCATCTTCGACGGCCAGCTGGACATGAAGAACGGCTACATCCGCATCAAGAGCGGCCTGGACGGCATGGCCACGATGACCAGCATCCCCGGCGTGTTCGCCGCCGGCGACGTGGCCGACCAGGTCTATCGCCAGGCCGTCACGTCGGCCGGTTTCGGTTGCATGGCCGCGCTGGACGCCGAACGTTGGCTGGACCAGCAGAATCGCGCTGGCTGAAGCCGCCAACGCCATCCCGAATGACGTCGCCCGCCGACTTGCATCGGCGGGCGACGTCGTTTCGACGGGGATATCGTCGCGCGCCTCGTTGGCGACGGCGGATCAATGCGTCGTGTGCGGCCCTTCCGCCGCCATCCGCAACTTGGCTTGATCCGCATCGCGGCTGGCGTACAGCAACGGCGGATCGGCGGCATACGCGCCCTTGAGTCTGGGTCCACGCACGCTGGCCCAGAACGCCTTGAGCGGGTGCGCAAACGAATCGGCTGCGGCCGTGCCCTCGAAGCCGCAATGGGCCATGCAATTGGCGCACTTGGGATTGCGGCCGACGCCGTAGTGATCCCAGTCGGTGTCCTCGATGAGCTGCTTGAAAGTCGGCACGTAGCCTTCGTCGACCAGCAGATAACAAGGCTTTTGCCATCCGAACAGGTTGCGGCACGGCATGCTCCAGGCCGAGCACTGGTAGCCCTGGTTGCCGCACACGAAATCGATGAACAGGCTCGACTGCGACAATGGCCATTTGCTGTGCGTGGCCTTGCGCCGGCTGAAGATCTTGCGGAACAAATCCTTGGATTGGCGTCGGCCCATGAACACGTCCTGGCGCGGCGCGTGCTCGTAGGCAAAACCCGGCGAGAACGTGATGCCGTCGACTTTCAGTTCGTTGGTCGCAAAATCGAAAAACTCGGCCACTTCATCCGGGTCGGCGGTCTGGAACAACGTGGTGTTGATATTGACGCGGAAACCGCGCCGCTTGGCCTCGTGAATGGCCGACACCACGGTATCGAACACGCCTTCGCGATCAACGCTTTCGTCATGCCGGTCACGCATGCCGTCCAGGTGGATCGAAAACGTCAAATGGCTGGATGGTTTGAACAGGTCGAGCTTTTTCTCCAGCAATATGCCGTTGGTGCACAGATAAACGTATTTGCCGCGTTTGATGAAGCCGTCGACGATTTCCTTGACCTCCTTGTGGATCAAGGGTTCGCCGCCAGCCAGCGAGACCATCGGCGCACCACATTCGTCGATGGCCTGCATGCATTCGTCGACCGACATGCGCCGTTTGAGCGTATCGGACTCGTAATCGATCTTGCCGCACCCCGGACAGGCCAGGTTGCATTGAAACAGCGGTTCCAGCATCAGCGTCAACGGATAACGTTTGACGCCCTTGAGCCTCTTGCCGACGATATAACGTGCAACGCGGAACTGCTGCGCGAGAGGTATACCCATGATGACCTCCTTCAATGCGACTGCGTGGATGTTTTTTTCCTGATCTGTGCGACTTCCAGCCTAGGCGGCCAAACGCCGCGAGTCAAAAGCACCTGTCATTGCGGTTCAGCCCGCGGCGACAGGCAAAACGTCGTTGTATTGGCTGCGCAAACGTTGCCACTCCAGCTTCAGCCACGGCGAAAGGTGTTCCGGGTGCGCGGTCATTTCGGCATCCAGCTCCGCCACCGAGACAAAACGCCACGCCTCGACTTCATTGCGATTGGCCTTGACCTCGTCATCGGTGTGGCCAACGAACACATGGCACAACTCATGCTCGGCGCCCAGATCGCCAAAATCGACCTGGTACTCGAACTTGAACACGAATTGCATGTTGTCGCAGTGCATGCCCAACTCCTCGGCCAGACGCCTGGAAGTGGCCACCTCCATGGTTTCGCCACGGCGCGGATGCGAGCAGCAACTGTTGGCCCAAAAACCGGGCCACAGGCGCTTGTCCTTGCTGCGCTGCTGCAACAGAAGCTGCCCGCGCGAATTGAACACGAACAGTGAAAACGCGCGATGCAGGATGCCATGGCCATCGTGGCAGGCGGCCTTGTTGTTGTAGCCAATTTCCTCATCCTGTGAATTGACCAGGATCAATTCTTCGGAAGCAAACGAGACTACGTCATGTCGGGGTTGCCGAACCTCAGCCAAAACTCACCTCCATCGCCTGGTACCCGGCATTGTGCATGGCGTCGATGACACGCTGCGTGCCATCGGGGCACAAGGCCACCATCGAACCTCCGCCGCCACCGCCGGTCAGCTTGGCGCCGGTGGCGCCGTTGTCGCGCGCGATCTGCAGCAGTTCTTCCAGCTCCCAGCTGGAAACCTGCAGGGCATTCAATTGACCCTGGCAGACGTTCATCAGTTCACCCAGTTGCGCCAGATCGTGCGTCTTGAGCGCTTCCAGCGCCTGCAGGGTCAGCGTGTCGATTTCATCGAAAATGCGCTCGTAAAGCGGCTTGTTGCGTTCCCAGGCGCGGCGCACGCGCGCGACCATTTTCGCGGTCAGGCTTTCGGCGCCGCACATGCCGATCACCAGCGGCAACGGCCGGGACAACTCGAGCGTGTGCACTTCCGGTGGCTCGCCGGCACGGTACAGCAGCGGCTTGCCGTAGGTGGCCACGGTGTTGTCGATGCCCGAAGGCGTGCCGTGGGCCACTTTTTCGCATTCAAACGACAGTTGGCAGATGTCCGCCTCGCTCAGGCCCAGTGCAAAGTGCCGGTCCAGAGCACGGATGACGGCCACGGCCAGCGACGCGGAGCCGCCCAGGCCCATGGCGCGCGGCACGCTGGGATTGACGCGCACCGTCATGGCGCGGTCGGTCAGTTCCAGCTTCTGGATCAGCATGGCCAGCGATTGCAGGAATGATCCCGGATGGTTGACGTGCTGCGGCAGACGCTGCTCGACACCCCAACGCGGAATCACCAGCGTGACGCCGTCGTCGGCATCATCCACGCGTGCCTTGATGGCCAGCGGCATCGGCGCGGCAATGGCATGACGGCCGTACACGACGGCATGTTCACCCAGCAGGATGACCTTGCCGTGGCCGGCCGACCAGCTGGCTTCGTCCTCGCGCTTGTCCTTGCCCGCGACCAGGCGTGGGCCGGGTTTGCCGTGCAGTTCGGCAATGATTTCGCGCGCCTTCCAAACCTTGATCTCGCCGCTTTCCAGCAGCTTTTCGACCACCTTGTCGAAAATGTCCGGCGAGGCTTCGGCCGCCATGGCCACTGAACGCGCGTGCAGCGTCATGTGGCCCTGCTGGATGCCGTCGGTGACCAGCGCGCGCAAGGCCGAGAAATTCTGCGCCAGACCGACGGCCCCCATCACCTCGGCCAGTTCCGTGCCCGAATGCACGTCCAGCAGACGATGATTGATGCCGACGGTCGGGTTGGATTGCAGATTGCCGCCGACGATGCCGACCTTCATCGGCATTTCGATGCTGCCGACCAAGTCGCCATTGTCGTTCTTGTACCAGCGCGTCAGCGACGTGTACGCCTGCCCGCGCGCGGCGTAGGCATGCGCCGCCGCCTCGATCGCGCGCCAGTCGTTGCCGGTGGCCATGGCCACGGCATCCACGCCGTTCATGACGCCCTTGTTGTGGGTGGCGGCGCGGTACGGATCGACCACGGCCAAGTCGTTGGCCAAGATGATGCCGTCGCGCACTTCGGCGCCGTCGCGGCCCTTCTCGGCCAGCAGTTCCACCGGGATGGTCATTTCGGCCCAGACCAGCGCACGGTCGGTAAGGTTGGACAAAATGCGCAGGAACACCTTGCCGCCGGTGATGGTTTCCACCAGCGGCGCGACGCCTTCGCACATGGTGTTGACCAGGTTGGCGCCCATGGCGTCGCAGGTGTTGACCAGCAGATGCAGCACGACCATGTCGCGCTTGCCGTCCGGTGCCGAGTGCACCAGCACCTCGATGTCCTCGACACCGCCGCCACGCGCCACCATGTGCGGATGCAGGCTGTTGGCCAGGTTGATGATCTCGTCCTTGCGTTGCAGCAACGCCGCCTGCGCCTTGGCCGCATGGGCCACGTCGACCACCTGCACCTGGCCGATCAGGATCGGCTTGGTGCTGCGCGTGCGAAAACCGCCGGCATTGCGCGCCAGCTTGGCCGCCGAACTCAGCGCCGCGACGATGGACGGCTCTTCGACCGCCAGCGGCACCACGTAATCTTTTCCGTTGATGAGAAAGTTGATGCCCAGCCCCACCGGCATGCCCAGCACGCCGATGACGTTCTCGATCATCTTGTCGGCCTTTTGCACCGTCAGCTGGTGGCTGCCGCTGTACAGCGCGCGGAAATCCTCGCGCGACAGCAAACCGCGGCGCGTGAGCAATCGGATGCGCTCGGCCACCGACAACTTGTAAAAGCCCGGCAAGCGCGCCGATCGCGGCGCATTGTCGGTACCGGCCACCTTCCCGCCTTCAGGCTTGCGTACGTTGTCCACGGGTTTCTCCTGTCACTTCAATTGCTTGCTCGACCACCAGCCCGGCATCACCAAGGCCCAGGTCCAAAACGTGAAAACCGGCCGCGCGCGCCTCATGGGCGAACTGCGCCAACCGGTCCTTGTCTGTCGATAATGCCGCGCCGACATCGCCACCGCCGGCGCCGCAGGTTTTGTAGGCCGCCCCGCAGGCCTTGGCCAATGCCTGCAACTGGCGGTGCGGCGCGGACACGATATCGATACCCGCCGCCTTGCCGAAGCTGGCTAGCATAGCGCCATAGACACCCATTCCGCTCTCGGCGGATGTGGCATCGCCAGCCCGCACTGCATTGGCCACCGCTTGTGCCGTGTCGGTCAGGGAGCGCATGAAACGACCGTAATCACGCGCATGCAGCAGCCGCCATTGCGCCAAGTGCGCCAAGGCGTCGCCGGTCGAGGCCGACTGGCCCGACCACACGCAGCACACGCCGAGCCGTTCGGGCCAGGCCACGCGTTCGGCTTGCGGCTCGTCGTCTTGCAGCCGGTACAGCACCGTGCCGCCCAGCAAGCTGGTGGCAATGTCCAGCCCACTGCCGCGCCCCCCCTGCATTTGTCGATGCATGGCGATCATGCCGGCCACATCCGGCATGGGGTTTCCGGCAAGTGTCTCCAGCGCGGCCGTCAGGGCGACCGTCAGCGCGGCGCTTGAGCCCAGCCCCAGTTTGGCGTGCGCGTCGGCATCGAAAAACGCGTGCGTATCAAGCCGCATGTCGGCCGCGACCTGCTTGTGCCCGTGCCGCGCCAGATATTCCACGACCGCCGTGACCAGGCGCAGCTGGTCGGCCGTCGCCGTGTCGGTTTCCCATTGCACGGCATCGCCGCACAGGCGCCCGCGGGCCGCGTGGATGGCCAGATCCGGCGCGTTGACCAGGAATGCGTCGTCCGTGGTCGATTCGACTTCCACCCGCGCCCGCCGATTGACAGCCATGACCAGCGCCGGCGCACCTTCCAGCACGGCGTAATCGCCGGTCATGACCAACTTGCCGGGAGCGCTGGCAGCAACACGCATCATGCCGTTTCCCCGACCGGCACGATGCGCGCGCCCTCGCCCAGGCCGCTGCGCAAAATCGTTTCCACGCCCGGCATCCGGCCCAACGCCTCGGCCACGCGTTCGGCATCCTGTGGCAGGCAAACGGCCTTGACCTGCGGCCCCGCATCGACGGTGAAAAAGACCCCCAGGCCATCACGCTCGCGCAATTCACGCACGCGCTGCATGCACGCCAATGTTGCCGGTGACCAATACATCAGCGGTGGCCGCGAGGACAGCATCAAGGCATGCATTTTCAGGCAGCTGTGCTCGCTGACTTCCGCCAGCGCGGCAAAATCGCGGGCGTGGACGGCCGCCTTGGCCACGGCGATGTCGGGCGGCACCGAATCCACCCAGCCGGCGTAATACGGCGAGGTGTGCCGGCTGCATTCCATGCCGTCGCCCGAACCGACCGGTTTGGCCTTGTGCGTGGTGACCGCCACGACCACTTCCAGCGGCCACGCATCGGCAGCCAGCAGGGGTTCGGCACAGGCGTCCGAACCCTCATCGTCCAGCCCGGCATGCATGTGCACGAAACCGCCGTACAGCGAGCGCGCGGCCGAGCCGGAGCCTTGCCGCGCCACGGTCGACAGATAACGCCGATCCAGCGGCAGGCCGAGCGCCTCGCCTGCAGCCACCACGAGCGCGGCATAACCGGAAGCCGAAGAAGCCAATCCGGCTGCGGTTGGAAAATCATTGTGCGTGGCGACATGTGCCCGCAACGTGCTGCCGGCCCTGGCGCGCAAAATATCCAGACACGCACTGACGCGCTCCAGCGTGCGCGCATGCGGCTGTCCATTCAAAAGCAGCGAATCTTTTTCAAATGACGCGTCAAACGTCACCTCGGTGCGCGTGGTCAGCGTGGCCAAAGTAATGGACAGCGAATCGGCCGCCGGCAAATTGCGCGCCATGTCGCGCTTGCCCCAGTATTTGACCAGCGCGATATTCGGCTGGGCTTGCGCAACTGCCGTCATCGGAAATCCCTTGCACATGACCACTGGCAGGCCTCGACAACCAGCATACGCCGGGGGCTTGCCCACAACTGAACAACCAGTGACCTGAAACGGTCACGAATACTGCACTGAATCACGTCTGCCCCTTTGAGCCGCGCCCGTTGATGCGCGCTCCTGTCCGGATGTAGCCATTATCGAAAAACCACTGCACGGCATCCTCCAGCGCGGCCGCTGCCGGGCGTGGCGCATAACCCAGCTCCCTGCCGGCGCGCGCGTGCGAGAAATACATGTGCTTGCGCGCCAATTTGGCGCCCGAAACGGTAATGCCGGGTTCCTTGCCGGTTACCCGCGCGCAGGCTTCGGCCATGTACGCGACCGGAATCACCACGCCATGCGGAATGCGCCAACGCGGCGCACGATGCCCGGTCAATGCCGCCACACGGGAAAGAATCTCGCACAGGCTGAGATTGTCGCCCCCGAGGATGTAATGCCGTCCCGCCGGCGCCTTTTCGAACGCCAGCCGATGGCCTGCCGCCACATCATCCACATGCACGATGTCCAGGCCGGTATCGACGAACGCCAGCATGCGCCCGCGCGCGGCGTCCAGCACCATGCGCCCGGTCGGCGTGGGCTTGATGTCGCGCGGACCGACCGGCGCAGCCGGATGCACGATGACGACGTCCAGTGCCAGTTCGCGGGCGGCCTCTTCCACGGCGCGTTCGGCCAGGAACTTGGAACGTTTGTAATGACCGATCATCGCCTCCAGGGAAACCGGCGTATCCTCGTCGGACGGACTGGCATCGGCATGCAGGCCCAGGGTGGCGACCGAACTGGTGTAGATCACGCGCCGCACGCCAGCCTGCGCGGCCGCGCGCAACACGTTGCGGCTGCCGTCGACATTGCTGGCGTACATGGCCGCGACGGCCTGCCGCGTTGGTGTCCACAAACGGTAATCGGCAGCCACATGAAACACGCCGGCGCAATCGGCCACGGCGGTGGCCAGCGACGCCGGATCGCGCAGATCGCCCACGGTTTGCTCGACATCCAGCCCGGCCAGGTTGTCCAGCCGGCTGGTGGTGCGCACCAACACGCGCACGCGGTAACCGGCAGCCACGAGATCACGTGCCACCGCCGACCCCACAAAGCCGGTTGCGCCGGTGACCAGGACCCTGTCGTTCATGCTGTCCATGATAACGGCACCACACCGGAAACTTG
Organism: Rhodanobacteraceae bacterium; assembly: GCA_036379395.1. GTDB lineage: Bacteria > Pseudomonadota > Gammaproteobacteria > Xanthomonadales > Rhodanobacteraceae > Oleiagrimonas. Next base: position 11,195 of record DASVGR010000077.1, read on the forward strand.
TCGCAAACCGGCGCACGCGGCGGCAAAATCACGCCGCATGCCGCCCAATGCGCGCCATGCTTCCGGCCCTCGCAGCAGCAGCGCCAGCAAGGCCATGACACGGACCCGGCCGTCCGGCCGCAACAAGTGGGTGGCTGCGGACGGCAAGGCGCGTTCGGCGGGGTCGCTGATGGCGCGGATGGCGGCAAACGGCACCCCCGCCATGCGCGCCACGCGTGCCACGGCGGCACTCTCCATGTCCACGGCGGCCCAGCCGGCCAGCGCCAGCTCACGTTTGGCCGACACTTCCGTCACGGCGTGCGGGCTGCTCCACAAGCCGCCGGAGACAATCGGCAAGCCCGCCTCGCGCAGAACATCGAGAAGTCGTGAGCAGGCGTCGGCATCCACCGGCTCCACGCCGCCCGGATCGGCCACGCGATCGGCCACGAAAATGGCCCCCGGCGCCAAATGCGACTGCAAGCCTCCCGCCACGCCCCAGCACAGCAGGGCGCGCGCACCGTCGTGCAGCAAGGCTTGCGCGGCCTCGGCGGCACATCGCGCGCCCACGCCGCCCACACGGATGCGCCACACCGGTTCATCCGCGCGACCCGCGCGCCACATGGCGGCCTCTTTCGGCAAAGCGGCGACAATGCCCAGTTCAGGCATGCGTCGCGGCCATTTCCAGGCGATAACGCGCCAGCGCCCAATACGGAAAATAATGGCTGTAACCGTGGTATTTCAGATAAAACACGCGCGGAAAACCGGGAGCGTTGAAACCGGCGTCATACCAGCGTCCGTCCGGGTCCTGCGTGCGCAGCAACCACGCCACGCCGCGCGCCACGGCGTCACTGCGGCCTTCGCCCGAGGCCATCAACCCGAGCAACGCCCAGGCCGTTTGCGCCGCGTTGCCGCGTGTGTCGGTGCCGGCCAGCTCAGGATCAACGTAGGTGTCGTTCGTCTCGCCCCAGCCACCATCCTCGCGCTGGCAGCGCTCAAGCCAGGCGACCGCATGGCGCACGGCCGGGTCATCGTGTGCCACGCCGGCCGCTTCCATGGCCATCAGGACCGACCAGGTGCCATAGATGTAATTGGTGCCCCAGCGCCCGAACCAGCTGCCGTCGGCGGTCTGCTCGCCACGCAGGTACGCCAGCGCGCGCTGGCGCACCTTGGCGTCGCCTGGTCGGTCGAGCTTGGCCAGCAAGGTCAGCACGCGTGCGCTGACGTCGCTGGTCGGCGGATCAAGCAAGGCGCCATGGTCGGCAAACGGAATCTGATTGAGCCAGTAATGCGTGTTGTTGGCGTCAAATGCGGCAAAGCCGCCGTTGCGCGACTGCATGCCGACCAGCCAGTTGGCCGCCCGCGTGATCGACTCGGCATAGCGGTCGCCCTCCTCGGCCTGGTCGAGGGTCCAGGCCATCACGGCCGTGTCGTCGAGGTCGGGGTAGCAATCGTTGCAGTACTGGAAAGCCCAACCACCACCTTCGAGGCGCGGATGGTTGATTTTCCAGTCACCGCCTTCATCCAGCAATTGCTTGGCGTGCAACCACGGCAAGGCCTGGGACAAGGCATGTTCCACTTCGCTTGCGGGGCGTCCGCGCGCATCCATCTGCAGCGCCAGGCAACTCAGCCCCGTGTCCCACACGGGTGACACGCAAGGCTGGCAATAAGCCTCGTCGCCATGCACCACCAGCAGGGCGCGCACCGAATCGAGTGCCTTGCGCAGTGCCGGACTGTCCGGGCCATGTCCCATCAATGCCAGCGCCTCGCAGGCGTTGACCATGGCGGGAAAGATGGCTCCCAGACCGTCGATGCCATTCAAGCGCTGAAGGATCCATGCCTCGGCGCGTTTGAGCGCGCGCCGACGCAGCCATCGAGGCGCATGCCGGTCCAGGAAATGGGCCGGCCGATCGCTCCACAAAAGCAACCTGGCCAACCAGTTTTGCGCCGGCGCGAAATAGTGTTTCTCGTCCTCGGGCGGCGTCGCGAACAATTCGCGGATGTGGATGTCCTGCGGATTGGCCGCGCATGGCTTGAGGCTGCACAACACTGACAGCGGCGTGACCACCGTGCGCGACCAGTAGGAAATCTTCGACAGGTGCACGGGAAACCAGCGCGGCAACAACACGAACTCGACCGGCACCACAGGCACGCCACGCCACGGCAGCTCGCCAAACAACGCCAACGCCATGCGCGTGAACACGTTGGCCCGCGCCGCGCCACCACGCGCCAGAATGGCCTGCCGCGCACGCCGCATGTGCTCGGACTCGGGATCGTCGCCGATCAACTTGAGCGCGTAGTACGCCTTGACGCTGCAGCTGATGTCCATCGCACCGCCCTGGTACAGCGGCCAGCCGTTGTCGTCGCCCTGTCGGGCACGCAGATAATTGCCGATCTTCGTTTCGATCTCCGGCTCGCTTTCGCCGAAGTAACGCAGCATCAGTATGTATTCGGCCGGGATGGTGCAATCGGCCTCCAGCTCATGACACCAGTGGCCGTTGGCATGCTGGGCATGCAACAAGGCTTCGCGGGCGGCCGCGATGGCCGTCTCCAGACGTCCGGTGCCCAGCGGGTTCGGGGTCGGATGCCCGCCCGTGGCTACAGCTTCTCCCCCGGAGATGTCACGCATTACGCCTTCCTCCGTCAGTTTTGAAACCGGTCAGCCGTCGCCGTGGCTAGTGGGCGTGTCGCACCTGCTCCGCCCAGCCGGACACCAGCGCCTGCAACGGCAAGCCTCTGCCCAATCGCCTGAACCAGCGCCGCAACACGCGGTCGTAGCTGGCGAAAAGGCGCGTCATGATCAAGGTATTGGTCACCACACGGTGCGACACTTTCACGTCGCTGCCGCATTTGAAATCGGGATGTTGATAAATGCGCTGCAGCGTTTGCACCGCCAGCGCCAGCGCCAGCAGGCAAAAACGCCGGATGCCCGGCTCGGAGTCCGGAATCATCAACGTGTATTCAAAACCATTGCGCAGGTGCGTGTGCGCGATGCCGATCAGGCGGGCATACGCCTTGCCGAAACCCGGCTGGTAGTTTTCACGGCTGACCATGCCCAGATTGACACCCATGCGGGCAAACAAGTTCTGCGGCAGCCAGCACACGCCGCGCTGATGGTCTTCCCAGAAATCCTTGAGAATGTTGACCATCTGCAGCCCCTGCCCGAACGACAGGCCAAGCTGCATCATGCGATCACGCTGATGGCCGATGGCCTTGGAGTAATCGCAAAACAACGCCGTGAGCGTTTCGCCGACCACTCCGGCGACGTAGTAGCAGTACAAGTCGAGCGAGGCCTGGTTGTTCAAGCCCTCGATGCTGGCATGGCGCTCGTAGCGCGGCATGCCGTGGCACATCACCTCAAGGCAACGATCCAGGGCGGCGCGCTGGTTGACGTTGAACGAATGCGTCACCGCGACGACATCGGCCGTATGGGCGATGAGGTCCTTTTCGGCCGCGGAGGCATCGGTCGTCAAAAGCGGCGTCAGTACCCGCGCGAACGCATCCGCATCGGCGCCGCGCGTGACAACGTCGAGAAACCCGTCGTGGAAATGCTGCTTTTGCTCGAAGGAAAGTGCCGACTCGTCCTCGATGGTGTCGGCAATGCGGCACAGCAGATACGCATTGGTCACGACGCGCCGCAACGATTTGGGCAATTGCGGAATGGTCAGGGCGAAAGTCCTCGATACCTTCTGCAGGATATCGTCCTGATAGTCGCGCTGATACTTGGCAGAAGGAGCGAGGGCATCAGACGTGCGCATGGTGCTGCCTCCTCGTTTGTGTGCTGTTCCGTACCGCTGTTACACGATAACGCGAAGTGAAAAGAAACGGTAGACAATGATCAGGCATAACCACGCGCGCACGATCTTTCATCAAAAATCAACAAGTTGAATATAGTCCCGCACGTCGTCGAACCCGATCCACATCGCAAAGCGCGGCATTTGACCACAGCCAACCGGTCCCCGCCATAGTCGTCAGGCTGTGGACGACCCGAAACCGTGACGACGGTGGACATCATGCACGACCCATTGCACCATGTTTCCATCAACTCGCCGCAAGGGCTTCACGTGGATTCCATGACCAGTTTCGAGACCCGGATACCCGACTACGTCGAACGTGTCGAGCATGCCTTGGCCTCGCGCCTTCCCGCGGCCGACACGGCTCCTGCCGCACTGCACGACGCCATGCGCTACGCCATCCTTGGCGGCGGCAAACGCATCCGGCCGCTGCTGTGTTACGCCACCGGCGAGGCGTTGGACATTGATCCGGAAGACCTCGACGATGCGGCTTGCGCCGTTGAAATGGTGCACGGTTTTTCACTCGTGCACGACGACCTGCCCGCCATGGATGACGATGATCTGCGCCGCGGCAAGCCCACCGTGCACAAGGCCTATGGCACCGCCACCGCCATCCTGGCCGGCGACGCCTTGCAGACGCTGGCATTCAACGTGCTGGCCGATGGCCGCAACAGTTCAGCCTGCCGCATCTCGATGGTGCGCACGCTGGCGCAAGCGACCGGTTCACTGGGCATGACCGGCGGCCAGGTCCTGGACCTCGAAGCCGAAGGCAAGCAGATCGACCTGCCGGCGCTGGAAGAGCTGGATCACCGCAAGACCGGCTGCCTCATCCGCGCCGCCGTCATGCTGGCCTGTGATGCCCTGCCCGGCCTGGACGCCGGCGTGCGCCACCGCCTGGACGACTTTGCCTTGCAGATGGGTTTGGCCTTCCAGATCCGCGACGACCTGCTCGATGTCGAAGGCGAAACCGCCACGCTGGGCAAGACCAGCGGTGCCGACGCGGCCCATGCCAAATCCACCTGGCCAAGCCTGCTGGGCATCGACACCGCCCGCCAGCGCGCCGACACGGCTTACGCGCAGGCGATGCAATCCCTGCAGCCGTTGGGCCAAGCCGCCGACGGCTTGCGCTTCATGGCGCAGTACATCGTCCAGCGCAGTTACTGAAACGACGCCCCACCCCATTTCGCAACACGCAGGCAGCAAGCACCCCGTCCCCACAACACAAAGGAGCAGCCATGGCTCGTCGCATCCTGTTTGCCGTCCACGATTGGGGCCTGGGTCATGCGTCACGCAGCCTGTTGCTGATCCGCGCCCTGCTCGACCAGGGTGACGAAGTCAGCATCGTCAGCGCGCCCGGCAGCGGCTGGCAGATGCTGCAGGCCGAGTTGGGCGGCAGCTGCCGCTTCATTGCCTTTCACGACATACCCAAGCCTTTCAGCCGCTGGCCGGCCATGTTTTACGTGCGCATGAGCCTGGCCACGCCCGTGGTGCTGGCGCGCTTCAAGCAGGAACACCACTTCACCGAAAAACTCGTCGCGCGCGACCACTACGACCTCATCGTTTCGGACAGCCGTTTCGGCATGTGGTCGCATGCCGTGCCCAGCTACTGCATCCTGCATTCGCTGCGGCAGATCATTCCCGGCCGCCCGCACGCGCTGGAAAAACTGGTCGAATACGGCCAGTACCGGCTGACGCGGCATTTCACGCGCATTCTCATTCCCGATGTCGAAGCCGATCGAGGCCTGTCCGGCGACCTCGGCCACGACCCGACACTCGACTGGGGCACCGACCGGCTCGATTACATCGGGCCCCTGTCCGGCATCGAGCGCCACGACGGCGACACCGACATCGACTGCTTCTTTTCCATCTCCGGCATCGAGCCGCAACGCTCGTTGATGGAACAGAAAGTCCTCGCGGCCCTGCCCCGACTTTCCGGCAACATCGTGGTCACCCTGGGCCAGCCGGCACGCGCCGGCGAATGCCGCCACATCGGCAACGCCACCGTGTACGGCTACCTCGACCGCAAGGCGCAAAGCGAAATGCTCAACCGCGCAAAACTGGTGATGACGCGCTCGGGTTACACCACGCTGATGGAACTGGCCGAACTGGGCAAACGCGCACTGTTCGTGCCCACGCCCGGCCAGAGCGAACAGGAATACCTGGCGCAATTCCATCACGACAACGGCCACGTGTACTCGACCGTGCAACGCGAACTCGATCTTGAGCGCGATGTCCCGCGTGCCATGGCCCGCCCCGGCCTGCCGCGCACCAGCAGCACGCAATCGGTGGAACACTTCCTCGCCGCCATCGGCAACTGAGGATTCATTGGCATTTGAACGGCCAACATGGCCACGATGCACCACCGAACCGTATGAAGATCCGCATCAGTGCGCTGCGGCCATTTTGCCGGTGTCATCGTCCAATTCGAGAATGGCGCCTGTCCGCGGCTCGCACACGAATACGTGATTCGACTGATCATTGGTCACACAATGCGCCCCTGCAGCAGTGGGATAAGTCGCCAGTGATGCCAACGTACCCTTTGCCGACACCTTGAATACGGTCAACGTGCGGCTGTTAGCACCCGGGACGTAAAGGTGATGCAGGTGCGCGTTGTAGCTGATGATATCGATGCCAGCGCCGGCGATTGCCGAAGCAATCACCTTGCCACCCTGAGCGGGGGAAAGCGTTACGACCTTGCCCCCCTTGCACGCCACAAACACGTGGTCATGCGCTGTATCCAGGGCCAGCCCCCGCGCCGCCTTGCAGGTATTCGTCCAATTGCCGACGACTACGTGATCAGTCAGGCTGATGGCCAGTGTATGTCCGGGATCGGCATTGGTGTACGCGCGATTCCGCTGATTGTCGATTTCCAGGGCCTCGGGGCCACCGGCAATACGAATTGTCGTGAACGGTCGCAAGAATGGTTTGGCCTTGCCGTGGAACACACGGAAGACTTGAATCTGCTGCTGCTCCGGTTCAGTCACCCATATCTCCCGGGTCGACGCAACGTAACGTACGTAGTCGGGTTGACCATCCAGCATGGTTCGCTCGACCACGTTGAGCTTGTGCGGGTTGATGGCCACAAGTTCCGCCGGGTCATGGTCGCTGGCAAACAGCCAGCCGTCGGCATAAATCGCCGACGTGGTCCCGGCACGCCGATGCGCATGCCTGCCAATCGTCGGCCCACCAACCTGATGAACCACCGTCAGCGCACGCGACACGGGATCGACAAGCACCAGGTTGCCGGTGCCGCCCGCCGGTATCAAGACACGATGCAAGGCCGACGCGTACTGGATGTCGTCAAAACCGACACCGTGGTGCCCCTCCGGCATCGGAATGGTGTGGGAGGCGACGGCAATCGGTGACGCAACAGCGCTGCCGCCGACGCACAACAGAGCCAGCATCAGCCCCCAAACGACGTTTTTTGCACCCATGGTGATTCCCGGTCGAAAGTGATTGAGGTGGTACGCGGCAGGCATGGCAGCAACACGGCTGGCAGCGCATCGAAATTGTGTGTCATGTCCACAGTCATCGGTAGGACATTCGTTTTCGGAGGCCACGCGAAGCGGGTTGCAGTGCCCCGACATGAACGCCACCTCGCAGAGCAAACAACGGCGTCACTACCGCATTTGGGGTCTGGATTGCCATCGTGAACCTGATTGCAGAAACCCTTCGGCCCATGAAGGCGCCTGTGCATTTCGGGTTTCCGGCCATGCACGCTTCGACTGCAAGGCTCGATGACGGTACGAGGTACGGCTTCGGACTCGCTTAGGCACAACCTAAGGGAAAGCAAAGCTTCTGCAAGGAGGATGGGAACCTTTCGAGACATGCGAATCGACTTGGTCGATGCGGAAAGACCGGTATCTCTGTGACACACGGCGGTGCCGACACTCCCTTAATAGAGCCTGACGTTCGAATGCTTTTGCCTGCGACATGTCAACCGACATTTGTGTCGGAGCAGCTTTTTGCGCACTGCCGTTCGATCCACGGATGCAACCAGATGTGTGACGCGGACGTAGTTCATTCAGCCAGACAGGTTGAAGGAATCTCCGTGCAAAACACGAACCGGATCAAGCGATACGCAACTTTGGCGCACCTGATTAAATCCGGAAGCGATGCCGGGGCGGCATTGGCACAGGGCCTGCCAGCGGATGGTTGCGTGACGGGCAAAGTCGTGAACGGGTCAATGCGCAATGCGCAGGAGTGGACATGAGCTTCGTTGAGCAAGGCCCTGTCGGCGTCCGTCGTCACGCTGCAGCCTGCAGGCGTGCCTTGCCCTTGATTTGCCTTGCCTTGCTGGCCGCCGTGTGGTTTGTCGGCCTCGGCTATCGACCGTTGTTCGGGCATGACGAAGGGCGGTATGCCGAGATAGCTCGTGAAATGGTGGTCAGCGGCAATTGGGTGACGCCCCGGCTCAACGGCTTGCGTTACTTCGAGAAACCGCCGCTGCAATATTGGGTAACGGCAACCGCCTACGAAGTCTTCGGAATACACGGGTGGTGCGCACGTCTGTGGCCCGCGTTGGCCAGTTTTTTGACCATCATCCTGGCCGCCTTTGCCGCCAGACGGCTATATGGCAAGCGCAGCGCCTGGGCGGCGGGCGCATTGTTGGCCAGCAGCTTTTATTTCGGTCTGTTTGGTCACACCAACGATCTCGATGCCGGACTCACTCTGGCCATGACGCTCACCCTGTTCAGCCTGGTATTCGGCCTGCGTGCCGCGCCGCGCTCGCGCGCCGCACTGGGCTGGATGCTCGTGGCCTACGCGGGCGCGGCGCTGGCGGTTCTGTCCAAAGGACTGATCGGCATTCTGCTGCCTGGCGGAACGTTTGTGCTGTACTTGCTGCTGAAGCGCGACTGGGGATTGCTGCGTCGGCTGTACATCGTGCGAGGCCTGCTCGTATTTCTGGTGCTCACGCTGCCATGGTTTGTTGCCGTGTCGGTGCAAAACCATGATTTCCTGTGGCAGTTTTTCATGGTGCAGGAGTTCCTGCGTTTTCTCACGCCGATCGCCTCGCGCTCCGGCGCATGGTGGTACTTTCTGCCGATCCTGATCCTGGCGATGCTGCCTTGGCTTGTGCCTGCCGCGCGCGCGCTCGGTCGGCCCGTGCGCGCCCTGATCCGGCGCGGGCCATTTTGTCCCACCACGCTGCTGTGGCTGTGGGTGGTGTTCATCTTCGTGTTCTTTTCCCTGTCGCACTCGAAGTTGCCGCCGTACATTCTGCCTGTTGTTCCAGCGCTTGCCGTGCTGGTGGCTCCAGTAGTCGCTGATGACCAACGCGCACCGTGGTCGGCGTACGGACTGTCCATCGTGCTTGGTGCCGCGATGCTGGCAGGTGGGGCAACCGCCTCGTCATGGCTGCCACACGCGGATCGCGCCATGACCGACGCGCTGGCGCCATGGATCATCGCGGGGGGATGCGTGATCCTGACGATCGGGCTGGTTTGCTGTTTTCTTGCGCGTCGACGCCTTGTCACCGTGGTGGCGGTATCGGCTGCGTGGCTGCTTGCCACGCGGCTGATCCTGCTGGGCGGTTCGGCGCTCGCGCCCTGGTTCTCGACTGTTGCTCTCGCACACGCCGTTGTTCCATATAATCGCCCCGACGTACCGGTCTATGCCGTAGGCGGGTACCAACAATCCTTGCCATTTTATTTGGGACGAACCATGACGCTGGTAGCTTATCAAGGCGAGTTGGCTTTCGGAATAAAGCATGCTCGCAGACCGTTGTCGGACCGTTACCTGCCCTCCCTTCAGGCGTTTGCGCGGCTCTGGCGCCATCGCGCGAAGGGACTTGCATTTGCGCCACGCAAAGCCCTTCCCGCAATTCGCCACCTCGATATCCGTTTTCGGGTAGTGGCACAAAGCCCGCGCTGGGTGGCCTTTGTACCGGAGAACAAGCCATGACTTGGCTGGCTTTCGTGCTCATCCTCATTGGCGTGTTACTGAACGCCACGGCGCAATTGTTGCTCAAGGCCGGCGTACGGCCTCTTGGCGTGATTCATTTCGGACTTCCAGACCTCCTCAGGGCCGGTTTTTCGCTGGCGCTGAGCCCATACATCCTGGGCGGACTGGCCTGCTACGTATTGAGCGTTCTGGTGTGGCTGCTGGCGTTGTCGCGTACGGCCGTCAGCATTGCCTACCCGATGCTCTCCATTGGCTACATCGTTACCGCCGTGGCTGCGTGGTTGTATCTGGGCGAGCGCATGAACGTGACCCGTTGGATGGGTATTTGCGTGATCGTGCTTGGCGTATTTCTGGTCGCACGCAGCGGCACTGGAGCACATTGACATGACAGCATCATTTTTACCGTTTGTTCGTCCGGCCATTGCCGAAGACACCATCACCGGCGTGGCCGAAGTGCTGCGTTCGGGCTGGATCACCACCGGGCCGCAGGTGGCCGCCTTCGAGGCGGAATTGGCTGCCTATGTGGGCGGTGGTCGCAGCGCGCTCGGTTATTGCCATGCCACCGGCGCGCTGGAGCAATGCTTGCGCGCGCTGGATATTGGGCCGGGAGACGAGGTGATCGTGCCCGACATGACGTTTGCAGCCACGCTCAACGTCGTTTTCCAGGTGGGCGCGACGCCGGTGCTCGTGGATGTCGATCCGCTCACGCGCAATCTGGATGCGGGCCGTGTGGAGGCGGCGCTCAGCCCGAACACGCGCGCCGTGATGCCGGTGCATTACGCGGGGTTGGCCGTAGACATGGACCCTCTCAATGCGCTGGCCCGGGCCCATGGCTTGCGCATCGTGGAAGATGCCGCACACGCCATCGGCACGCGCGACAAGGGCCGCCAAATCGGCAGTTTTGGTGATATCGCCTGCTTCAGTTTTCACGCCAACAAGAACCTGACCACCATCGAAGGCGGCGCTGTGGTCACGACCGATGCCGAGGTACTCGAGCGCCTGCAAATGCTGCGGTTCCACGGACAGAAAAAGCTCCCCGACGGGAGTTACGACATCCTCGAGCCATCCAACAAGTACAACCTGAGTGACGTGTGCGCACGCATCGGCCGCGATCAGCTGGCCGTGCTCGACGAACGCAATGCACGTCGGCGGAATCTGGCCATGCAGTATTTCGACGCGCTTGAAGGCATCGAGCACGTCACGCTGCCTGCGCGCGGTGACGCGGGCCACGCATGGCACATGTTCGTGGTATGCATCGATTACGCCGCCTTGCATACCGACCGCAAGTCCGTGCGCGATGCGCTGGCCGAACGCGGTATCGGTACCGGCGTCCACTATCCGGCACTGCACCAGTTGACCGTGTGCAAGCGTCTGGGTGTGCGTGCTCAGGATTACCCCAATGCCGACCGCATCGGCAAGCAGACGCTCACCCTGCCGCTGTTCCCCGAGATGACGGCCGATGACGTGGCGCGCGTGGCCCACGAGCTGCGGGCGGTGCTGCATGGCTGAGGGGGATGCCATTGCCGTTTCGGTCGTGATCCCCGTCTACAACGAGAGCGCCGGCCTGGCGGCGCTTTTTACGCGCCTGTACCCGGCGCTGGATACCCTCGGTATTCGCTACGAAGTGGTGTTCGTGGACGACGGCAGCCGTGACGCCAGCCCGGCGTTGCTGCGCGAACAATACCAGCTGCGTCCGGACGTGACGCGTGTCGTGTTGCTGCAGACCAACTTCGGGCAACACGCCGCCATTCTGGCCGGGTTTTCCGTGGTTCGCGGTATACGCATCGTGACCCTGGATGCCGATTTGCAGAACCCGCCGGAGGAAATCGCGCGGCTGCTCGAAGCCATGGATGCGGGCCATGATTACGTCGGCAGCATCCGCAAGCGGCGTCGCGATCCGCTGTGGCGCAAGTGGGCCTCGCGGCTCATGAACCGCATGCGCGAGCGCATCACGAGCATTCAGATGACCGATCAGGGCTGCATGCTGCGGGCCTATTCACGCGAGATCGTCGATGCCATCAACCATACCGGCGGCATCAACACGTTCATTCCCGCGCTGGCCTACACCTACGCATCCAACCCGACCGAGGTACGCGTCGAACACATGGAACGCCACACGGGTGAGTCCAAATACTCGTTGCTGAAACTGATTCATCTCAATTTCGATCTGGTGACCGGGTTTTCGGTCGTGCCGCTGGAAGTGTTTTCCCTCAGCGGCGTCGTGATCGCCCTGTCCTCCCTTGGCTTGTTCATCTGGATCATGGTCGAACGTCTCGTGCATGGCCCGGACGTTGGCGGCGTGTTCACACTGTTCGCCATCCTGTTTTTCTTTGTCGGGGTGGTGCTGATCGGCATCGGCATTCTCGGGGAATACATCGGACGCATTTATCAGCAAGTGCAGCAACGACCGCGTTTCGTGATCCGGGCCGTGCTGGGTACTGAAGACACTGCACTTTTGATGGCAGACACGGAGGCCAAGCATGGTTTCTGACAACCCTATCCGACGAGCACCCCGTGCGGTCGTGTTCGCTTATAACGATGTCGGGGTGCGGGCACTCGAAGCACTGCTGGCGTGCGGGTACGAAATACCGCTGGTGGTAACACATGAGGATGATCCCGACGAGCGTGTGTGGTTCCCCAGTGTGGCCGTGCATGCCTGCCGCTATGGCATTGACGTGATACGGCCTGAGCAGTCGGAGCTGCCGGCGTTGGGGACACGCATTGCCGCCCTGCAACCGGACTTCCTGTTTTCCTTTTATTACCGCTACATGATTCCCGCGCCCTTGCTGGAACTTGCACCCCGCGGCGCACTCAACCTGCACGGCTCGTTGTTGCCGCATTACCGCGGCCGCGCGCCGGTGAACTGGGCGGTGTTGGCAGGCGAGCGCGAAGCCGGCGCCAGCCTGCATTACATGACGGCCAAACCCGATGCCGGCGACCTGGTGGCGCAGGAAGCCGTACCGATTCTGCCCAATGACACCGCCGCGGCCGTGATGACCAAAATCGGCGTGGTCGGCGAACGTCTGATCTGGCGTGTCGCACCGCAACTTGCTGCCGGCACGGCACCGCGCACGGCGCTGGATCTTGCCGCCGGCAACTACTGCGGCCGGCGTCGGCCCGACGATGGTCGCGTGGACTGGTCCCGCGGAGCCTGGGCCATCCACAACCTGATCCGCGCCGTGGCCCCGCCGTATCCCGGCGCCTTCAGTGATATTGCCCGCGGCCGCCTGTGGCTGCTTGGCAGCCACTACCAGGCAGAGCGCGCGCACCATGCGCGACCTTCGCTGTATGCGGAAAACCACCAGCTCTACGTCGATTGCGCCGACGGCGAACGGTTCGGCTTGCTCACGGCGGCATTGGATGCCCAACCACTTGCAGCCGAATCCTTGTCTGCCCTGTTCTCGGGCGATGTCATTCCACTGGACGAAAACACATGAAAAAGGTCCTCATCCTTGGTGTCAACGGCTTCATCGGCCATCACCTCACACGCGCCATCCTCAATCAGACCGATTGGGAAGTATTCGGCATGGACATGAATACGGATCGGGTCGCCGAATGGATGGACAATCCCCGCTTTCACTTTTTCGAAGGTGACATCACCATCAATCGCCAGTGGGTGGAGTACCACGTCAGGAAATGCGATGTGGCGCTGCCGCTGGTCGCTATCGCCACGCCGGCCACCTACGTACAGGATCCGCTGCGTGTGTTCGAGCTGGATTTCGAAGCCAACCTGCCGATCATCCGCCAGTGCGTCCGGCACGGTACGCGCGTCGTGTTTCCTTCCACATCGGAGGTGTATGGGATGTGCCCGGATACGCAGTTCGACCCGTATCAGTCGCCGTTGGTGCAGGGACCGATCCCGAAACAACGCTGGATCTACAGCTGCTCCAAACAATTGCTGGATCGCGTGATCTGGGCCTACGGCGCGCGCGACGGGCTGGCTTTCACGCTGTTTCGGCCCTTCAACTGGATCGGGCCAGGCCTGGACAGCATCTACACGCCCAAGGAAGGCAGCTCACGCGTGGTCACGCAGTTTCTTGGCCAGATCGTGCGCGGCGAACCCATCAGCCTTGTCGATGGCGGTAGCCGGCGACGTGCATACACCTATGTCAGCGATGGCATTGATGCACTGCTGCGGATCATCGAGAACAAGGACGGCGTCGCCGACGGGCGCATCTACAACATCGGCAACCCGGACAACCAGTGCACCGTGCGCGAACTGGCCGAGCGCATGCTTGCCATCGCGCACGAGATTCCGGAATACCGGGCTGGAGCGGAAAAGGTGCAGGTGCGCGAGGTCAGTGCGGATGATTACTACGGCAAGGGCTACCAGGATGTCGATTTCCGTACCCCGGACATCAGCAGCACGCGCAAGGAGCTCAACTGGAAGCCCGAGGTCGGTATGGAATCGGCGTTGCGTCAGATTTTCGAAGCTTATCGGGGCGATGTGGCGGCGGCACGCAAACTGGTAAGCGAGGCGTCGGATTGAGTCAGCACGGATCCCGTTCGGGCATGAAAGTGAGGCTATCGTGCGCATAGCCCTCAAGGTCGACGTGGACACGTTGCGCGGTACGCTCGAAGGCGTGCCGACACTGATGGCGCTGTTCGAGCGTTTGAAAATCCCTGCCACTTTCCTGTTTTCCGTTGGCCCAGACCACACCGGGCGAGCGTTGCGCCGGCTCGTGCGCCCCGGGTTCCTCAGCAAGGTGCTGCGCACCTCCGTGCCTTCCACCTATGGATTGAAGACCCTGCTGTATGGCACCTTGCTGCCAGGGCCGGATATTGGCTTTCGGGCCGCAAACTGCATGCGTGCAACACAGTCGGCTGGCTTCGAGGTGGGTTTGCACTCGTGGGACCATGTGAGGTGGCAGGATGCGGTCGCACGTAAAGACCGGCATTGGACCGAGCGTGAGTGGGCGCGTGGAATACAGGCTTACATGCGCATCTTTGGCGAACCACCGACATGCTTTGGTGCGGCAGGGTGGCAGATCAATGCGCATGTGCTGGAGTTGGAGGCGCGCCATGGCCTGCGCTGGGCCAGCGACACCCGCGGCGGTCAGCCATTCCGCCCGGCGCTTGCCTCGGGGACCGGATGTCCCCAGGTGCCGACCACGCTTCCGACCATGGATGAACTCATCGGTCGTGAGGCAATAACGGCCGCGAACGTGGGAGCCCGGCTCGTGGCGCTGGTAGAGTCCGATCCACGCCCGTTGCATGTGTTTACCTTGCATGCTGAACTTGAAGGCGGGCCGTTGTTGGCGCAATTGGAGCACGCACTGCGCGGATGGCAAGCGCTGGGGGTGCGATTGGTGTCGGTCGGTGAGGCGCTGGACAGCCTGGATATCCCAACCTTGCCAGTCGCGCAGATTGTTCGTGGCCAGGTTCCGGGACGCGCAGGAAAGCTGGCCACTTGCCAGTTGCTGCAGGCAACACATTGTGGTCCGACAACAAGTGCAGGCCAATAGCATGTATTTGTGACTTTCGCGGGTAGTCCCCCGTCGGATTGACGTATCAGGAGACTTCACTTGAAAAGCCGATTTGCACGCACAAGACATGTGGACATGGGACGCAACAGCGCCCCGTGGCATGCGGCAGTGGCGTGGAGCAGCGGACATGGATTGACCATTTTGCTGTTCGTCATTGCCGTCATCTACGCCTTCGCTTTGTTCAACCATGCGCCAGTACCGTCGATGGAGCCACGTTTCGCGGAAGTCATTCGCGAAATGGCGGCACGCGGGGAATACCTCATCCCGATCAAAAATGGCGTGCCGTACATTGAATATCCGCCGCTGTACTTTTGGCTGGCGTTGTGCGGCCACTTGGCAGGGTTGCCTATCCCCGCGGCCATACGCCTGCCTGGTTACATTGCCCTGCTGCTGTGGATTGCCTGGTTGCCGCGCTTGCAGCGACAGTTGTTTCCGCAATGGCCACAACTTCTGTTGCCGCTGACAGCCGCGGCATTGCCAGGCATTCTGTACAACTTTTTCACCGCGCAATCAGACAGCGTGCTGATTCTGGGCGTATTGGTGGCGCTGACCGGGTATGTCAACGAACGCCGCAGCTTCAATTGGGAGCTGTGGGGCGGCATTGCGCTGGCGACACTGACCAAGGGGCCGGTTGGCTTGGCCATCACGCTACCGGTCTTGGGTCTCGACATGCTGGTGCAGACTGTGGTGGCGCGAGAAGGGATGCGCGGACTGTGGCGCCACATCACCGCCGTCACTCCGTGGCGAGGGATTGGTCTGGTGCTGTTACTGAATGCGCCGTGGTATCTGGCGGCCGGCATAACCACGGGATGGGATTTTGTGCGTGCCGTCGTGGTGTACCAGAATTTCACCCGCTTTCTGGTTGGCTTCGATCACCTGCAACCGTGGTGGTATTACAGCAAAACCATTTTTTATGATCTGTTCCCACTGGCTTTCCTGTTTGTTCCCGCCATCTGGTGCGCCTGTCGCCGTTTGGATAAAACCGCTTGGCGCTTGCCTCTGATCTGGGCACTGTGGACCCTGATCTTCTTTTCTGCTTCGCACTCCAAGCAGGGAAAATATATCCTGCCGGCTGCACCAGCCATTGCCATCCTGGCCCTGGCCGTGCCCACATGCTGGACGCGGCTGGTTGCAGCATCCCGGGTCCATGCCTGGTTGCGCTGGTGGGCGTGTGCTTTTCTTGCCTTGTTCGCGGCATTGGTGATCGTGATGCTTCCGATCAAGGGGCCGCACCGACTGGGCGTGCCGCAGTTCGCCAAGCTCAAGGCAACAATCCGTGCCAACCCCGGAACGGTAATTACCTACCAATGGCCTCGATCGATGGAAATGTACGAGCTGGGTGCGCCCATGCCGTACGTTCGGTCAGCACGTACGCTCTATCAACGAGTGCACAGCGGGCGCATCCAGGCCGGCGACTATCTGCTCGTGAATAAAATGTACCTTCCTGACGGTCGCCACGATCATGGCAATGAGCAGCTTGCGCCCGAACCGGCGCCACCGTATTTCAAAAAAGTCGGCACTTTCAACGTGGAAGGTGGGCTGGTGTTGTACCGCGTCATGCCCGGAGCGAACCAGTTGCCGATTCCGGCCACACCTGTACCGCCACCCCACCATTGGTGGGAGCAATTTGATACGGATTGAAGGTGATTTTGATTGAATTTATTGAGTGATGGTTTTCAATTGCCATCAACAACAATGCGCTTCTTCTCTGAGCTACCTCCGCTTGGGCCGATTGGAGTCATCCTGCATGGCCTGATCGGATGTTGAAAATGCCGCCCCCATCTGTACTGAGTGCCACAACGCCACCGCCACCGTGCCGTTGAGCAGCCACATGGCGCCGGTCCAGGCCAGACGGAAGCCCAGCATCAGAGCCAATCCCGAGGTATAGCCCATGCCACCGGCATGCGCGGTGGTCATGCCGATCACTTCGACCAGCCCGATCTGGCCGAACACGCCGCCACTGACCAGCACCGAAGCCAGCGCAAACGCGTAAATCGTGGTGGCCTGCGCGTAGCCCAGCGCATGCAGGCCCATGCCGTGGCCCATCACCCAGAACGCGGCCGTCAGCGCAGCCAGATAGGCCGGAGTGATCAGCAGGTTGATACCGAACACACGCCATTTGCCAAGCCGCCGCAGGCCCTGCAGCAAACCCACGCCCTCCGCCAGCAAACGCGATACGCCGCGATGACGGATACGTCCGGCCAGCCGTTCCAGCAGGTCGAAACGCAGCAACACGAAGGTCACCATCGCCATGCCCACCAGAATGGCGATGGCGATCGGACGCACCGGTGGCCAGCCCGGCACGCCAGCCACCGCCAGCCACAGCAGGGCCACCACCACTTCCATGATCAACATCACCACCGTGGCCGCCGAACTGCGCCCGAAATGCATGCTCTTGTTGCCGGCCAACACCCAGTTTTGCGCAAACACGCCCAACGGAAATGTCAGTGCCAGCTCGCCGATGGCAAAGGCCAGCGCAAACCGGCGCCAGCCCGGATGGGCATCCAGGTCGTTGAGCAGCAAGTGCAACTGCAAGCCCTTGAAAAACAGATAACAGGCGGCAAAGCCCAACGCCGCCAGCATGATCGACACTGGCACCTGCTTGACACGATTGACCACCGCGCCCAGGTCACCCAGGCTGACGGCGACCAGAAACAACGCCGCCGCCAGCAACAAGGGCAACACCACGCGCGGGCGGGTCATCACATGCCAGATGCGGCTCATTCGCATGGTGGCATCACCTTTGCCAGGGCCGGAGCGAAATCTTCCAGCGCATTGGCCAGATAACGCACGATGCCCGCCTTGCGCAGCCATCCCGGCGGCGTGTGCGGCGGCCAGCGATTGATCCACTGCCGGTCGCGCCGCGCCAACAAGTGCTTGCGCCCGAGCCACCGCAGACGCTCGTCAAGCAGTGTCGGCAAGGGTCTTCGCGCCAGCAACGGATCCATGGGCAAACCCTGTTCACGCGCTTGCTGCAACACCTGTTCCACCCACGTCTCCAATCCGGATGCGGCAAACGCCGTGCGCCGATGGCACAGAAACCACGCCAGCAAATGGCTGAGCGTCACCACGCGGTTGGCTTCCAGCGCGACCCGCACCTGTCGTGCCAGTCCTGGCGGATCGTCAAACGGCAAATCGTCCAAGCGCGCTCCCATGCGCACGATGGCACGCGTGCGCCCCGGCCCCAACGCATCGTAACTGAGCGTCACGGGAAGGAAGGCCGGCGGCACCTTCGTCATGCGCCCGAGCCGCCAGGTACCGGCACGGATGCGACCGAAACGGCCATCCATCGAAATATGCCCCTCGGGCGCGAAATACAGGCTTTGGCCCGCATCCAGACGGTCGGCCATGACGCGCAACTGCGCCGCCACCACGGCTCGAAAATCCGGCGCCAAGGACTGCAAAGCCTCCAGCTGCAAGCGACGCAGCCCCCAGCGTGCCACGCGCATTGTCCCCATGCGCCAGGGGTCGATGGCATCCACCCGTACGGGCAGGCGGCCCAGGCTTTCGTGCAACTCGCGCAGGCCGCGCACGTTGAACACTGCCGCCGGTTCGCGGGCTCCCATGCCGGCAACCACCAGTTCGCGCAAAGTGTCATGCCAGGTAAATTCACGCAGACGCCGCATCGGCAGCGTGCGCACGTTGCCGAACAGCCAGGCCAGCGGGATGGCGTGCAACAGGTGGATGAACGGCCATGGACAGGCATACAGCAGGTTGGCCAGGGCACCGCGCTGGAACAAGTCCTCGCGCATGGCAAAAAACGGCAGTACGCCGCGCATGCGCACACCATCGCGACGATAGATCAGCGTGCCCAGGATGGGCGCATCGGAATCGCGCAGGTGGTTGGACACGATGATCGAACCCGGCGCCGGGGCAAAGCCTTGCGGCAAATCGTGGTCAACCCGGAACAGACGTCCGAGGACGACGTCGAAGGCATACTGAGCCAGCCATGACAGACGCGGATGCGCGTATCTGTCGGGATCAGGCAGCCAGCGAAACGTCATCGACAAGTCCTTAGCTTGGTGATGGATCGGTCGTTGCCCTTACGTTGCCACAAATGGGGGACGTGCGCCCGTGGCAGCGTACGCATGCCGTCATTCCCCAGCTGTTCCGGCCCGCGAAGCCGCGCAGGCCATGCCACCACTCAAGCCGGCAGCCATGTGGCAGGTTGATGCTGGAGCGGCCGGCCGGAGACCGCCGGATCGCCGTGCTTGAACACGCCCAACGCCCGTCGCCGCAATACGCGACTCAGGCGGCCAGGACTTGTCCGGAACGCCCCGCCAGCACTCGACGCAGCTCGGCGGCCACGGCAAACACATGGGCATCGCGCGTGCCGAGTTGACGCAGGGCCTGCGCCAGTTTCAACACGTAGTCGCGGTTGGGACCGCTCATGCCGGCCGATGCCGCCACCTGCCGCGCAATCTCGGCCGGGCTGGCCGGGCCGGACCAGGCTTCGTTGTTTTCGGCCGCGATGTAGACCAGGCCGTCGCTGGAAGTGCCGTCGCCAAAATCCATCGAGGTCGAAAAGCGCAGATAGCCGTTGCGCTCGCGGTAATCGAGCTGCTTGAACGTTTCCGGCGCCACGCGATAGGCCATGCCGACGCAGGCGGCACCCGGATCAGCGATCAGCGTGGCTACGCGGCCGGGATGCTCCGGCGTGCCGCGGTGGTCGTGGGAACCCTGCCAGAAGCGTCGCGACCAGCCCTGGATGGTCGCCGGGCGCCGTTCCAGAAACGGGAAATCCACTTTGTAGATCAGCGAGCCGTAACCAAACAGCCACACGCTTTCGACGTCGGTGAAATCGTGGCGAGACTGGTTGATGGCGGTCGTATCCAGACCAACCGGCACGACCTCGTCCGCCCCGGCGGCACGATGTGCGGCAAAACGCATGCGCCCCGTGGCGTCACGCAGCCAGCTCTGGCGCCCCTGGCGGCAAGCCGGATCGCGCAGCGTGGCCATGGCCGCCGCGGACACGGCTGCCATGGATTCATCACGGGCGGAAACGGCAAGTGCGGAGAGATTCATGGACGTGCGTCAATCGTCAATGGAAGTGGCACCGATCCTAACGCGCGAACCATATGCGCAAACATGATTTGAGTGCGTTTCCTCATGCCCGGATGGCCATCAACCGCGCCACGGCTTGACTTGCCGGCCTTTGCCGCCATATCGGAAATCCCGTTGACCAGGCCTGCCCCATGACTGCTCCCACCACCTTTCGCATCGATTTTGTCTCCGACGTGGCTTGCCCGTGGTGCGCCATCGGCTTGGCGGGCTTGCGTCAGGCACTGGCCAGACTGGATGGCGAAATCGTCGCCGACATCCATCTGCAACCGTTCGAACTGTCGCCGCAAATGTCTGCCGAAGGCGAGGATGCGGCCGAACACCTGCGGCACAAATACAACATCGGCGAAGACCAGCTGGAAGCCAATCGCAAGGCCATCCGCGAGCGTGCGGCCGCCCTCGGCGTCACCATCCGGCACGATCCGGGCACCCGTGTGTACAACACCTTCGACGCCCACCGCCTGCTGCATTGGGCCGATGAACAAGACAACGCGCGTGCCCTGGAGCTGAAACAAGCCCTGTTTCGCGCCTATTTCGACAGCAACGACAACGTCGCCGACCACTCGGTGCTGATCCGTCTGGCCGGCGAAGCAGGTCTGGACACGGAAGCTGCCGCGCGTGTTCTTGCCACCGACGAATACGCACCGGAAGTGCGCGAGCTGGAACAGCACTGGCAGCAGGCCGGCATCCACTCGGTTCCGGCCACCATCGTCAATGGCAAGCAGTTGATCCCGGGCGGTCAGCCGCCGGAAGTCTTCGAGCGCGCCCTGCGCGAAATTGCCGCGCAGGGCTGATTTTCGTTCGACGATGCAAGCGCCCAGGTCAATCCATGACTTGGCACATGCGACTACCCTGCCCTTGTCTTTTTGGAATCAAAACCATGCGCAGCTTCAACGACGACAACGGCAACCCCTGGCAAGCCGCCCTGATGGACGGTTCCTACGGCAACATCCTGCTGATGTTCACCCGCCTGGGCGCGGATGACACGCGACAACGCGTCTTCGACGCCGACTGCCTTGCCGATGCCGAACAGGCACTTGCCGCCACCGACGATGCCGGCCTGCGCAAGCTGTTGGCCACTTCCGAACCCTGGGCCGTCTAAACGGCCAAACGTCAAGCCAGGCCGTTGCTGAACACCGAGATCAGCAGCCCGATGAAGCTGCTGACGAGAATCAACGCCAGCAACACGCGATAGGCAATGCCCCAACCGCGATAGCGGCAACGGTGCAGGCCAAGCAGAAACCACGCCAAGGCAAGCACGAACACGGCGGTGGCGACAGCCACCCATTGCGTCTGCCGACACAAGGTTCCGGCAATGACACCGGCACTGCCCAGGTTGAACAGCACCCACGGCCCCCACACCTGCCGCGCACGCGGCGGTTCGGCCGCCAGCCACGCCTGCCCCGCGCCAAACACGATTTGCATCACGCCCACCACCAGCACCAGGTAGGCCACCATCCACACCAGCGGCTGCGTGGCGTGATAGGCAATGGCCGCCGCCGTTGCACCACCACCGATGATGCCGATGACGGCCCCCACGACGACGAACGGCGCCCCAGCCGACAAGCGCGGATGCATCATGCCGTCACCTCGCCGCGTGCATCGAAGGCAGGCGTTCGAAGCCCCTCGTTTTTCCCGACTTTCGGCATTGTGCTTTCGTCCGCATGCATCCCGTTTTCCGTCGCTTCATCAACCCCAACGCACTGACAACATTGAGAGGGCCCCGCCATCGATGCCTGTCACCGGAAACAACGGCGTTTCATTCGCATCACTGGCGCCCAGCGCATACAACAACGGCAGATAGTGATCCGGCGTGGGTATGGACAAGGCGGCATCCGCGCCGAGCGCAGGATAATCCACCAACGCGGCATGTTCGCCGTCCGCGACCAAACGGCGCACCGTCGCCTCGAAGCGCTCGGCCCAGGGATGCGCCGGCCCGCCCATGCGCAACGCGCGCAGGTTGTGCACCACGTTGCCGCTGGCCAACAGCAACACACCTTCGTCGCGCAACGCGCGCAAACGCTGGCCCAGCGCGTAATGAAACGCCGGCTCGCGCAGCCTGTCGATGGCCACTTGCACCACGGGAATATCCGCGTCGGGATACAAATGGCACAGCACCGACCACGCGCCGTGGTCGAGCCCCCAATCGAGGTCGGCGGCCACGCTTTCCGGCGCCAGCAAGTCGATGATCCGCTGCGCCAGTGCCGGATCGCCCGGCGCCGGATAGGCCATGTTGAACAGCGCCGGCGGAAAGCCGCCAAAATCGTGGATCGTCGGCGGCCTGGACATGGCCGTCACTGCCGTTCCGCGACGGTACCAATGAGCCGACACGCACACGATGGCGCGCGGCCGCGGCAGGTCGCGCGCCAGATCGCGCCAGGCTTGCGACCAGCGGTTGTCCTCGATGGCGTTCATCGGCGTCCCGTGGCCGATGAAAACCACCGGCATGCGTTCGTTCATGGCTGACGGCTCCGGCGCGATGCAACGCGCCACGACAGGGAAGCCGTCCATGCTAACGCGCCTTCAGAGCGTGCATTTGCCTTCGTGCATGAACGCATTGTTCACCCCGCCCGGCAGTGCTCTAATCGAAGCACTTGCCACGATGGGAGACGCACATGGGTGAATCCGGTACCTCCTTGCAACGCTTTCTGGCCGCCCGCGATTTTCTGCTCGCGCACCGCACCGACCAGGACACGGCCTGCCGGGATTTCCGCTGGCCCGAACTGACGCAGTTCAACTGGGCGCTCGATTATTTCGACTCACTCGCCCGCGGCGACACGGCCGACCGCACCGCGCTGCATCTGGTCGGCGCCGACGGCCGCCAGGACAAGCGCACGTTCGCGCAGCTGTCCGCCCGCTCCAACCGCATCGCCAACTTTCTGCGCGCCATGGGCGTCAAGCGCGGCGAACGCATCCTGCTGATGCTGGGCAATGTGGCGCCGTTGTGGGAAGCGACCCTGGCGGCGATGAAACTGGGCGCCATCGTGGTGCCGACCACGTTGCTGGCACATGGCCACGACCTGGCCGACCGCATCGAGCGCGGCGACGTGCGCCACGTGATTGTCGATGCCGACCATGCCGGCGCGTTTGCCGACGTCACGCGTCCGTTCACGCGCATCGTGGTCGGTCACGCCGTGGCCGGCTGGCACCGTCTGACCGAAGCCGACCATTCGCCGGACACCTTCACCCCGGACGCGCCCACCAACGCCGACGATCCGATGCTGCTGTACTTCACCTCCGGCACCACCTCGCGGCCCAAGCTGGTCGTGCATTCGCACCAAAGCTATCCGGTCGGGCATTTGTCGACGATGTACTGGGTGGGCCTGCAACCCGGCGACATCCATCTGAATGTCAGTTCGCCCGGCTGGGCCAAGCACGCGTGGAGCTGCCTGTTCGCACCGTGGAACGCGGCGGCCACGGTGTTCATCTACAACAGTCCGCGGTTTGATCCGGACGGTCTGCTCGATGCGCTGGTCGAATACGGCGTGACCACCATGTGCGCGCCGCCGACCGTGTGGCGCATGCTGATCCAGAAGGATCTGGCCGCGCGCAAGGTCAAGCTGCGTGAACTGGCCAGCGCCGGCGAACCGCTCAACAGCGAAGTCATCGCGCAGGTCGAAAAAGCCTGGGGCATCACCATTCGCGACGGCTACGGCCAGACCGAAACCACGGCGATCGCCTGCAACGGCCCGGGACAAAAACTGGTGCCCGGCTCGATGGGCCGCGCCGCGCCGGGTTACCGCATCGAACTGCTGGACGCCGACGGCCACCCGGCCGACGAAGGCGAAATCGCGCTGGCGCCCGACCCGCGTCCGCTGGGCCTGATGCTGGGCTACGCGGATGATCCGGCGCACAACCGCCACATCGGCGCCGACGGCTACTACCGCACCGGCGACGTCGGCGCGCGCGACGCCAACGGCTACATCACCTACATCGGCCGTGCCGACGACGTGTTCAAGTCGTCCGATTACCGCATCAGCCCGTTCGAGCTGGAAAGCGCGCTGATCGAACACCCCGCCGTGGCCGAGGCCGCCGTCATTCCCAGCCCCGATCCCATGCGCATGTCCGTGCCCAAGGCGTTCGTCACGCTGGTCGAAGGCCGCGAACCGGACAAGGCGCTGGCCGGCGACATCCTGATGTTCATCCGCGACCGGCTGGCACCATACAAGCGCATCCGCCGGCTGCAATTCCACGCATTGCCAAAAACCATTTCCGGCAAGATCCGCCGCGTCGAGCTGCGCCGCGCCGAACAACAACGCAAGGACGGCGAACGCCTGCCCGGCGAATATTTCGACACCGATTTTCGCTGAGCCAGCCAAAAAGAAGGCCGGAACACGTGACCATCATTGCGACGGCACGTGCCCGGCCCAAGCAAACTCGGACACGGAGGGGGGGAGGGTCCGGTCCGATATTGCACTGGCGCGAGGCGGAGCGTTTCACACACCCATGTGACGACATCCAGGTCGCCTGCACGACATGCCTGCTTGTGGCGCCAGTCCCGATCCCGCGTTGCGTGGATCGACGCCGACATTCCGTATCGGCGGGACGGCGCGACAAACCCGCGTGTCGTGCACGCTTGCCT
>DASVGR010000078.1:0-34286 GCA_036379395.1 Rhodanobacteraceae bacterium
CCATCGCGACACGTGACATGGCCTTTCCCTCGCATGGACAAGCCCGATTGTAGCCAGCCCGGCGCCGTGACCGCAGCCGCGCCGTTACACTGGACGCCTTTCATCCACCGGACCGGGGCGCCCATGCCCAAGCAAGTCGGCGGCATCCGCATACTGCCGCACCATCGCGCAAGCTGCCATTGCGCCATGACCGCTGAAGGCCGCGAACCATGATCGAACTGGTGGGTTTCGACGGCGATGACACGCTGTGGCACAGCGAGGGCTATTACCGCCACGCCGAGGCCGAATTCGAGGACATACTGCGGCCGTGGACGGACATGGATGGTGACACCATGCGCCGCGCCTTGCTGGCCGAGGAACAACGCACGCTGCCAATTTACGGCTACGGCGCCAAGGGCATGACGCTGGCGATGCTGGAAGCGGCCGTCACGCTGACCAACGCGCGCATCGACGCGCGCGCCGTGCAGCGCATCCTGGCCATCGGGCGCGGCGTGCTGGAACATCCGGTGGAACTGCTGCCCGGCATCCGCGCGGCGGTCGAAGCCGTCGCGCAACACTGCGCCATCGTGCTCATCACCAAGGGTGATCTGCTGCACCAGGAGCACAAGGTCGAACAAAGCGGCCTGGCCGACCTGTTTTCGCGCATCGAGATCGTGTCCGAAAAAAGCCCGGCCAGCTATGCCAAGGTGCTGGCCCAATTCGACTTGCCGGCGGCACGCTTTGCCATGGTCGGCAACTCGCTGCGCTCGGACATCGAGCCAGTGGTCGAGCTGGGCGGCTACGGCGTGCACGTGCCGTATCACGTCACCTGGGAACACGAGTTGCAGCACGGTCTGGGCACCGGCCATCCGCGCGTGGCCAGTGCCCGGCAGGCCGACGAAATCCTGCCGGCGCTGCTTCGGTTGACGGCCTGATCAGCGCGCGGCCTGCGCCTGCATTTTCTGCACGATCGCCAGCGAACGGGTGACGTGCTGCGCCGGCGAGATGTGGTCCTTGGCCGACGAGAAGCGCGCCACCACCTTGCCGCCCTTGTCCAGCACGAACGTGGTGCGGGCAAAGAAGCCGTGCGTGACCGGCAGGCCCTTCACGTTGGTCACGCCTTGCTGGGCCGGCGTCATGCCCACGCCATAGCGCGCGCCGACCTTGCCCTGCGGATCGGAAGCGACCGGAAACTTGCCGGCGCAATAGTCCGGATCGGACGAAAACTTGTTCAACGTGGCGATCGAATCCTGCGACACGCCGATGATCGTCGCGCCGGCCTTGGCGAAGGCCGCGTGGTGCGTCGAAAACGTGTGCGCCTCGATGTCACAACCCTGCGTGTACGCGGCCGGGTAGAAATACACCACCACCGGCCCCTTCGCGAGCGCCTTGGCCAGTGAAAACGTGAAAGTGTGGCCCGCCAGGCTGGCCGGCGCCGTGAACGTCGGCGCCACGCTGCCGACCTGCGCTCCGGCCGGCGCGGCGGCCACGGCCGGAGCCGCCAGTGCCAGCGCCAATGCGGCGCCCCATGCGGTTGCAAAACGTTTCATGATCGACCTCCGACGACAACGGCCTTTCATGTTACGCCGGTGCGCACGCTGCGGGCAGGTTTGTCAATCGGACACTTGCGCACCTTGCAAGGCGGCATGTTCGTCCAGTTCCGCCTGGATGAAACCAGCAATCATGGCGCGCCAGACCTGTTCGACGACATGCGCATTGGCCCCGTGCTCGGCCGCCAGCGCCACCACCTTGTCAATGACCTGCTCCACGCGTTTGGGCGCACGCACCTCGCCGGCGTTTTTCTTGAACGCAGCAGCCTGCTTCACGTAGGCGCCGCGCTCGGCCAGCAGTGCAACAAGCTGCCGGTCAAGGCGGTCGATGTTGGCGCGGACTTCCTCAAGGCTGTGGCAGAAAGCGACATCCGGGGGCGTCATGTGGTTTCCTTCGTTCGATGGTGGGGCTTCAACTCGCGGCACAGGCGCGCGTAGGCATTCGGCAGGCGTTCCAGATCGGCCACGGCCACGCATTCATCCACCTTGTGGATGCTGGCGTTGACAGGCCCCAGCTCGGCCACTTCCACGCCCAACGGTGCGATGAAACGGCCGTCGGAGGTGCCGCCGCCAGTGTCCTGGTGCGGCTCGACACCCAGTTCGTCGCGGCAAGCCGCGAGCACCGCCTCGCGCAGGGCGCCGCCGGGCGGGCTCAAAAACGGATGGCCCGAATCGTGCCAGTCGATGTGCCAGTCAAGGCCGTGCTTGTCGAGGATGGCCGCCACGCGCGCGCGCAGGCCGTCGGCCGTACTGGCCGTGCCGTAGCGAAAGTTGAACAGCGCCGTGAGCTCACCGGGGATGACGTTGTTGGCCCCGGTGCCGGCGTGGATATTGGAAAACTGCATGGACGTGGGCGGAAAATCCGCGTCGCCGTCATCCCACGTCGACGCGGCCAATTCGGCCAGCGCCGGCGCCAGTTGATGGATGGGATTGCGCGCCTTGTCGGGATACGCCACGTGGCCCTGGATGCCACGCACGCTCAGCGTGGCCGACAGCGAACCGCGCCGGCCCACGCGCACCTGGTCGCCGATGCGTTCGCGCGCGGACGGCTCGCCGACCAGACACCAGTCGATGCGCTCGCCGCGATCGGCAAACACCTTGGCCACCTTGCGCACGCCGTCGATGGCGTCGCCTTCCTCGTCGCTGGTCAACAGCAGGCCAACGCGACCGGCGTGGTCGGGCCGCGCGGCCACGAAGGTTTCCAGCGCCACCACCATGGCCGCGACCGCGCCTTTCATGTCGGCCGCGCCGCGCCCGTACAACACGCCATCCTTGATGGTCGGCACGAATGGCGGCGTGGACCACGCGTCTTCCGGGCCGCTCGGCACCACGTCGGTATGGCCCAGGAACATCAGCGTCGGCGCATCGCTGGCGCCATGCGTCAGCCACACGTTGTCGACGTTGCCGAAGCGCAGGTGTTCGGCATGGAAGCCGACCCGCGCCAGACGTTCGGCAATCAGCGTTTGGCAGCCGGCATCATCGGGCGTGACCGAACGGCGGCGAATCAGGTCGATGGCAAGATCAAGTACGTCAGACATGCAGCTCACACTTCCTCGTAATGCTCGACCGTCGGAAACGGATCATAGAAATGATGCAGCAAGCGCTTCCATTGCTGGTATTCGGCCGACTGGCGAAAGCCCTGCACATGGTCTTCCAGCCGCTCCCAACGCACCAGCAAAATGTACTGGTTCGCCGTTTCCAGGCAACGCCTCAGCTCATGCGAAACGTAGCCAGGCATGCCGGCGATGATGACCTGCGCCTTGGCAAAAGCTGCTTCGAATTCAGCCGTCATGGCATCACGCACATTCAAAATGGCCACTTCCAGAATCATGCCAATGCCTTTGTAGGTGGACAAGCGCAGCGCATCCGCCGGGAGACCACCGAGCCTGGAATGGTGGATGCGCTGCGCTTGTCCACCCTGCGGATCATGCTCCGAACAGTTTTTTGAAACCGTTGTCGCTGAAGCCGACGCTGACCGCGTCATCCCGTACCACCACGGGGCGGCGCACCAGCGCCGGGTATTCGCGGATCAGCAGTTTCCACTCGGCGTCGGTGCCGGGGTTCTTGCGTTGCGGCAGCAGGTTGCGCCACGTGGTCGAGGACTTGTTGACCAGCTTGTCCCAGCCGCCCAGCGCACCGGCCCAGGCCACCAATGTCGCGGGCGCGACCGGGTTGGCGCGGTAGTCGACAAACTCGTGGTCGATGTCAAAACGCTTGAGCCAGTTGCGCGCCTTGCGGCAGGTGTCGCAATTGGGCAGGCCATACAAAACGGGAACAGTCATCGCGGGTATCCGTGGTCGATGGAAGGCATCACACGCGGCAAATGATTTCACCATGCAGCAGCGACAGCCAGCCGTCGGGCGATGCCGCCCATTGTTTCCAGGCCTGGCTGATGCGTTCAAGATCCGCCTGCGTGGCCAGTTCTGATTCAAGCAGCTGGTCGGCAATGCGCGACTTCAGGATGCGCTCGGCCCACATGCCACCCCACCACGCGCGCAGCTCGGGCGTGGCAAAACACCAGGTGCTGGACGTGGGCGCAACGTCGGTGAAACCGGCTTCGCGCGCCCATGCCATGAGGCGCCGACCGGCATTCGGCTCGCCGCCGTTGGCGCGCGCCGCCGCCTGGTACAGCCGCATCCAGTCATCCAGCGCCGGCAGGGCCGGATACCACACAAAGCCCGCGTAATCGGCGTCGCGCGCGGCCACGATGCCGCCGGGCTTGCACACCCGGCGCATCTCGCGCAGCGCGGCCACCGGATCGCCCACGTGCTGCAACACCTGATGGGCGTGCACGATGTCGAACGTGGCATCGGCAAAATCCAGCGCCTCGACGTTGCCCACGGCAAAGTCGATGTTGGCGACGCCCTGACGCGCGGCCTCCTGGCGCGAAAGATCCAGCGCCGCCGCATTCGTTTCCAGCGCCGTCACGCGTCCCGACACCAGACGCCGCGCAAGATCCACGGTGATGGTGCCGGGGCCGGCGCCCACATCAAGCAAATGCAAGCCCGGCTTCAACTCGGGCACCAGATAGGCGGCCGAATCGGCCACGCTGCGATGATTGTGCGAGCGCAACACCGACGCGTGGTGGCCGTGCGTGTAAGTGGCGTGATCCGACGTCATGACATGCCAACCTCGTTGTGGAAAATCATTCGCCGGCGCGCAGCAACTCGTTGATGCCGGTCTTGGAACGGGTTTTCGCATCCACCTGCTTGACGATGACAGCCGCGTACAGGCTGTGCGAACCGTCCTTGGCCGGCAGGCTGCCGGACACGACAACGCTGCCGGCCGGCACGCGGCCGTAGCTGATTTCGCGGGTCTGACGGTTGTAGATGCGTGTGGACTGGCCCAGAAACACGCCCATGCCGATCACGCTGCCTTCTTCGACCACCACGCCCTCGACCACTTCCGAGCGCGCGCCGATGAAGCAGTTGTCCTCGATGATCGTGGGGCCGGCCTGCAAGGGTTCCAGCACGCCGCCGATGCCAACGCCGCCGGACAGATGCACATGCGCGCCGATCTGCGCGCACGAACCGACCGTGGCCCAAGTGTCGACCATGGTGCCGGCGCCGACGTGCGCACCGATGTTGACGTAGCTGGGCATCAGCACGACGTCCCGGGCGATGTGCGCGCCGCGACGCACCAGCGCACCCGGCACCACGCGCGCGCCCAGGTTTTGCAGCTCGCTTTCATGACCGTGGCCAAAGCGCAACGGCACCTTGTCGAAAGCCAGCGCCGGGCCGCCATCGACGACCTGGTTGGCATGCAGGCGGAAGTACAGCAGCACGGCCTTTTTCAGCCACTGGTTGACGTGCCACTGCCCATCGGCGCCGCGCTCGGCCACGCGGCGTTCACCGGCTTCGAGCGAATCGACCACCTCTTCCACGGCCGGGCCGATGGCCGCCGCATCCAGCTGGTCGCGATGTTCGAACGCGTCTTCGATCAGGGTTTGAAGGTCTGACATGACAAAGCCACTGCAATCCGAAAAAACCAAGGGTACACGCAACGTCGTCACGCGCTTATGCGCAATGCCAATGACGGTCTGACAAGCGCCGATGACCGGCAAGAACGCGCCCGCGCGCGATGGCCAGATGCTGGTTTGAGGCAAGAACCTTTCGCCGGCAGGCCGGCTCCTACTAAGGACCAGGCTCAAGGCATTACTGGCTGACGTGGCGCTCGATGATGCGGCGCAGGTTTTCGCAGGCCGCATCATCCAGTGGCTGATCGTTGGCGTCGGTCACCTGGAAAAAATCCTCGACGCGCTCGCCGAACGTGGCAATGCGGGCGTCATGCACGCGCACGCCGGCCTCGACGAACGCCTGCGCGGCCGAAGCCAGCAGGCCCGGGCGGTTGCTGCACACCAGCGCCACCTGCGTGCGGCCGGAAGCCACGTCGTTGGTGAAGCGCACTTGCGGCGCCATCTGGAAGTGCCGCAACTGGCGCGACAGGCTGCGATGCGCGGGCCGGGAACGCGTGGTCTGCTGCAACGAACGCAACAACCGCTTGCGCAGCGCCTCGGCACGCTCCAGTGTGGCCGGCTGCTGGGTATCGGCCTCGAGCAGCAAAAACGTGTCCAGCGCCATGCCGGTGCGCGAACCCAGCACGCGCGCCTCGACCACGGAAAAACGCTGGCGGTCGAGCGTGGCGGTGATGCGGGCAAACAAACCGTCGCGATCCGGCGCGTAGACGAACACCTCGGTCGAGCCGCGCACCGAAAACGGATGCACTTCGACCAGCGGCACGTTGCCGCCGGTGCGCAGGATGGCCGCGGTCTGCCACGCCACCTGTTCGGGCCGATGGCGCAGAAAGCTCAAATCCGGAAAATCACTCCACGCCCTGGCCACCGCATCGGCATCGAAACCATCGGCCAAAAGCAGCGCCAACGCGCGCTCGCGGCACTGGTGCACGCGTGTTTCGGTGCGCAGCGGCAGCGCCAGATCCGAGCGCAGCGCAAAACGCGCGGCCACGTACAGGTCGGCCAGCAGGCGATCCTTCCACGCGTTCCACAGGCGCGGACTGGTGCCGATGATGTCGGCCACGGTCAAAAGATAAAGGTAATCGAGGTGCTCCCAGTCGCCCACTTCGGTGGCAAAACGGTGCACCACATCCGGGTCGGTGATGTCCTGGCGCTGCGCCGTGGTGCTCATCAAAAGGTGCCAACGCACCAGCCAGGCGACCAGCTCGACCTCGTCGTGCGCCAGCCCCAGCCGCGTGCAGAACGCGCGCGCGTCGGCCTGGCCCAGTACGGAATGGTCGCCGCCGCGGCCCTTGGCGATGTCGTGGAACAGCGCCGCCAGCAACAGCAGCTCGGGATGTTCGACGCCGGCAAAGACTTCGCATCCCAGCGGAAAATCACGCCGCGCGTCGAGCTCGGCAAAGCGCGCCACGTTGTGCAACACGCGCATGGTGTGCTCGTCGACCGTGTAGACGTGGAACAGGTCGTACTGCATGCGCCCGACGACCTGCGCGAAGGGTGGAATGATGACCGCCAACAGGCCGAAGCGGTTCATGCTCCACAACGCGCGCACGGCCGGCGCGCCGCGTCTGAGGATGGCCAGAAACGCATCCAGCACGGCCGGATCGGAGGCGATGGCATCGGCGTGGCGAGCCACGGTCTGATGCACGTGGCGCATGGTTTCGGCACCGAAGCCGACCAGCTCGGGATGATCCAGACGCAAGGCAAAGGCTTCGATCAGACTGGCCGGGCGGCGCACGAAAGCGTCCGGATCGCGCGCTTCCAGACGCTTGCCCACGCGCTCGAAATCGTCGTTGATCGGCTCCGGCGCCGCGTCCGGTTCCAGCCATTCCTCGAAGCGCTCGCCCAATTGCACGCCCAGCCGCTCGATCACGGTCGCGGCACGGTAATACGCCTGCATGAACTGCTCAACGCCCAGGTTGCTCTCGTGCTCGTCCTCGAAGCCCAGACGCTTGGCCAGGGCACGCTGATAGTCGAACAGCAGGCGTTCTTCGGCGCGCCCGGCTTCCAGGTGCAAGGCAAAACGGTAGCGGTGCAACGTGTGCTCGGCTTCGCACAGGCTGGTGCATTCGGCCGGATCAAGCAGGCCGGCCTCGACCATCACGTGCAGGCGGTTGGTGCCGACCAGACGTTTGCCCAGCCAGCGCAGCATGTCCAGCGTGCGCAGGCCGCCGGGGCCGTCCTTGAGATTGGGTTCGAGGTTGTGCGCGGTGTCGTCGTGACGCGCGTGGCGCGCGCGCTGGTCGTCCAGCTTGGCCCGCAGATAGGCCGATGGCGGCCACATGCCGTCGGCATGCACGATGCCGTCCAGCACGGCCTGCATGGTCTCGTCGCCGGCCAGGCGGCGCGCGTCGAGCAGGCTGGTGAACACGCTCACATCCACCGCGGCCAGTTCGGTGCACTGGTACGGATCGCGCACGGCCTGCCCCGGCTTCAGGCCGATGTCCCACAGGCAGGCAAAAAAACGTTCCAGCGAGCGTGCGCGCGTACGTGCCGCCTCGGGGCGCGCCAACACCAGCAAGTCGACATCCGAATGCGGAAACAGCAAGCCGCGGCCAAACCCGCCGACGGCAAACAGCGCCATGCCGCCGGACTCGCCCACCAGCGAGGTCCACACATGCGTCACGACATCGGCGACATCGGCATCGCGTCGCGCCGCCAGGCGCGTGGCGTCGGCGCCCGCGGCGAAAGCGGTCGCGCGCGCGCCGTCCATGTCGGCCAGCAATTGCTTGAGCGCGTGCCGCGCCGCTTCGGTCACGCCGCCGCGCGGCACGGCTCGCGGCAAACGCAGGGGAGGCAGGGCGATGGCGGTCACACTTCGATCAACCCTTGCTCGACGGCCAGGCGGTACAGATCCAGTTCGGAACCGGCACCCAGTTTGCCCATCAGGCTGGCGCGATGGATGTACACCGTTTTTTGCCCGATGCCCAGTTCCGCCGCCGCCTGCTTGGGCGTGCGGCCGGCGGCCAGCAGCAGAAACACTTCGCGCTCACGTGCCGTGAGGCGATGCAGCGGATCGAGTTCTTCCGGGTTGCGCCCGGCGCGGCGCTCGGCCAGGTCCGAACTCAAAAACTGCTCGCCGCCCATCACCGCCCGCAAGCCGGCGACCAGTTCTTCCGGCGCCACGCCCTTGGTCACGTAGCCACTCGCGCCGCGACGCAAAGCCTCGGACACGTAAGGCTCCCCGTCATGCATGGACAACACCACGATGCGCGTGTCAGGCGAAATGCTGAGCAGATGCTCGATCAACGGCAAGCCGCTGCCGTCGGGCAACGACAGATCCAGCGCGACCAGGTTTGGCCGCTCGCGCGTGACCGCTTCCACGGCCTCGTCCGCGCAACGGCATTCGGCGCGCACTTCAAGGTCGTCCTCGAGCTCGATCAGGCTTTTGAAGCCTTCGCGCACGATGGCGTGATCATCCACCAGAACAATGCTGTACATGCTGCGCACTTTACCGCGGATACCAAGCCCACATGTACCATGGGCGCATGCGCCTGAATACCCTCGAAGCATGGCGCGGCCCGCTGCTTGGCCTGATCTATTTCGTGGTCTGGCTTTGCCTGTGGCCGACGCAAGCCGCGTTCTGGAGCCTGGCTGCCGGCTGGCGGCTGGGCATGCTGTTGCTGTGTCCGATGCGCTGCTGGCCCTGGCTGATTGCCGCCGAATGGGGCGGCAGCGCCGTGGCGGACGTCTGGCTGGGGCATGCGCAAAGCCTGTTTTACCTCATCGGTGACATGCCCGATGTCCTCGTGGCGGCCGCCTGCGTCGCCGTCGCCCGACGCCTCGGCGTGCGGCCGGACCTGCATTCGCCGGACGGCGCCGTGCGCGTGTTGGCGCTGAGCCTGCTGACGGCAGTGGCCACGGTGGCGGCAGATGCCGGATTGCTGGCCATCGTCCACATGGGTGGTCATCTGGGTGCCATGTTGCCCATTCTCGGCAGCGACTTGCTGGGCGAATACCTGGGCATGCTGCTGCTGGCTCCGGTCGTGATCCTGCTGGCACGGACACGTCCGCAAGGCCGCGCGCTGCACGACCTGCTGATGGATGGCGTCCTGTTCCTGCTGCCGTCGCTGACCGTGCTGGCGGCGTTGATCCTGGACGGTCCGCCGCTGTCATCGTTTGCGCCCACGCTGTCACTGGCACCGGTGCTGTTTTTCGCCTTCCGCCACGGTTGGCGCGGCGCCGCGTCCAGCATGCTCATCGTCAGCGCCTCGATGACCGCCCTGGCCATCGCCACGAACCATTACACGGCGCCGGCGCAAACCCACTTGTTCATCGCCGTGGCCGGCACCGCCACGCTGATGCTGGGCAGCGCCATTGACGCGTTGCGCCGCAGCTCCGAACGCCTGGCCGTCCAGAATGAGCGTCTGGAAGGCGCCAACCATCGTCTGGACCACCTGGCCCGCCGGCTCAGCGACGCCGCACGACGCAACCTGCGCACCGAAGAGGAACAGCGCCGCTTCATGGCGGCCGAACTGCACGACGAGCTGGGCCAGAACCTCACCGCCATCCAGACCCGCGTCAAACTGGCGCAAACCCGGCTGGACAAGGCCGGCCTGACCGACATCGGCGCCTCCATCAACGAAATCATCACGCACATGCGGGTGGCGGTACATCGCATGCTCGACACCCTGCGACCGACCGTGCTGGATGAATTCGGCCTGGCCCGCGCGCTGGAGGACGGTCCCATCCGCAATCTGCTCGACACGGCCGGCATCAACTACACCTTCAGCCTGTCCGGCGACCCGCGCGAGCTGGACGAGGACACCCGCATCGCGCTGTACCGCGTGGCCCAGGAAGCGGCCACCAACACGGTGCGCCATGCCCACGCTTCGCACATGTCGCTGCGCATGCGCGTGGGCCGGCGCAACGGGCGCCGCCAGGTGCTGATGGACATCCGCGACGACGGCATCGGCCTGCCCGACCAACGCCCGTTGCGTCGCGGTGGCCGCGGCGTGCAATCCATGCATGACCGCATCACCACGCTGGGCGGCATCTTCCGCATCCGTCCGTGCGAACGCGGTACGCGGCTGCGCATCCTGCTGCGCACGCCGCTGGACGAACGATCGACCGCCGCGTCGCCATCTAGGAATCTTTCCAATACCGTCGCCTGAACAGACCCGGTAGGCTTGCGTCCCAGTGATGTGGGGGAGTCGCCATCCTTTTGCGATGGCGAACCTGGGTCGACCGTGGGGACGGTTGGCCCGACTGGAAGGCAGGATGCCATCCAATCGGTACTGGATACGCCCGACGTCGGGTCGGATACAACGAATCCATAGCCGTACTGGCCGCAGACAGAACAGGAAAGTCTCTGTCGCGGCCTTTTTCTTGCCCGCCGATTTCCGTGCCATGCCGCGCCGGCGCCACCACGTGCTTTCCCCTGCCCCGAACAGCAAAAACCGCGCTCGTGCGCGGTTCCGATGCTTCATGACGGTGGAATCAGCGCTTCTTTTTCTTGCGCACGTACAGGACCAGATTGTGGTCTTCGATCTCGTAGCCACGCTTGGCGGCGATGTCGCGCTGCAGGCGTTCGATCTCTTCGCTGACGAACTCGATGACTTCGCCGTTGTCCACATCAATCATGTGGTCATGATGTTGGCCACGATCAAGTTCGTAGACGGCCTGCCCACCTTCAAAATTATGCTTGACGACAATCCCCGCCGCCTCGAACTGCGTCAACACGCGATACACCGTCGCCAGACCGATATCCTCGTCACCGGCCAGAAGCTCCTTGTACACGCCTTCGGCCGTGAGATGGCGCTCGCTGGAATCCTCAAACAGATGCAGGATGCGCATCCTGGGATGCGTCACCTTCAAGCCGGCCTTGCGCAGTTCTTGCGATTCCTGGTCCATGGGGTTTCCTCGTCAATTGGACTCGAGTCTAAACGGATCGGAACGCGCGTAGTGTATCATCCCTCCTCTTGCACCCACCGGTTTTTTGCCGCATGCGAAAGCTTTCCATCACCCTGACATGCACGCTTCTGGCCACCGCCCTGGCCGGTTGCGGTCTGGTTTACCAACCGCCTGCCTACCAGGGCAACCTGGCCAGCAAGGAAACCGTCGACCAGCTCAAGCCCGGCATGACCAAGCGCCAGGTCATCGCCCTGATGGGGTCGCCGGCCATTGCCTCGCCGTTCGACCACAACCGTTGGGACTACGTGCACACCGAACGTGGCCGCGGCAGCAAGCTCACCGTGAACAGGTTCACGCTGTTCTTCAACAACGACGTTCTCGTGCGCACGCAGGGCAGCCTGTTCCAGGCCAACAACGAGCGCATGCTCAAGCAGGCCAAGACGTACGAAAAGGCCGGTGTGGACAACGGCAAGCAGGCCGCCCATCCGTCCCACGGCGACTGATCGCCCTACCTGTTGTTTCTGGAGGCGCGCCGCCGGCGCGCTTCCATCGGATCGAGCGTGAGCGGCCGATAGATTTCCACGCGGTCGCCGTCACGCAGCAAATGATCCGGCCTGACACGCCGACCGAAAACTCCCAGGCAATCAGCGTCGACGTGCACCTCCGGCAGCTCGAAAGCCAGCCGGGAGCGTTCCACCGCCGCCAGCACCGTCGTGCCGGCCGGCACGTGCAGTCGACACGACCACACGTGTCCGGTGCGGGCGTAGACCACCTCGATATCGATGCCGTCCTCAACCACGCCCATAGACCGTGCGCGCCTCGCGGCAAAAATCGTCCACCATGTGGTTGGCCAGACCCTGGAAACCCAGTTTCAGGGCCATGCTGCCGATGCGGCCGGTGTAGTCGAAATCGAGCTGCAAACCGACCTTGCAGCCGCGGCCGTTCAAGGCATCGAACGTCCACTGCCCTTCCAGCGTGTGGAACGGCCCCTCGACCAGCGCCACGGTGATACGATCCGGCGCCTGCGCCACGTTGCGCGTGGTGAAGCTGTGGCGCAGGCCGGCAAAACGCAGGTCCAGCCGCGCGACCAGCTCGTCGCCGTCGCGCTCCAGCACCTTGGCATCCGAACACCAGCCGAAGCGCTTGGGGTAGGCTTCCACATCATTGACCAGATCGAACATCTGGGCAGGCGAGTAGCGCACCAGCGCGCTGCGGCGAATCTCGATCACGGCAATCCCGACACGACGACAAAAGGCGCCGACGGGCGCCACCAACCTACATATTAGCGGACATGGCCAAATCCAAGGACAAAAAGAAGCCGGGCAGCAACACCATCGCGCTGAACAAGCGCGCCCGCTACGAGTACCACATCGAAAAGCGCTTCGAGGCCGGCATTGCACTGCAGGGCTGGGAAGTCAAATCGCTGCGTGCCGGGCGCATCAACCTGTCCGACAGCTACGCGCTGATCAAGAATGGCGAGATCTTCCTGTTCGGCGCATCCATCCCGCCGCTCATCACCGCCTCCACGCACGTCGTCGCCGATGACCGGCGCACACGCAAACTGCTGCTCAACCGCCACGAGATCGCCGAGCTGATCGGCGCGGTCGAACGCAAGGGCTTCGCGCTGGTCACCACGGCCATGTACTGGAAAGCCAACCACGTCAAAGTGGAAGTGGCGCTGGCGCGCGGCAAGCAGGAGCACGACAAGCGCGACACCGAAAAGGAGCGCGACTGGGGCCGCGACAAGCAGCGCATCATGCGCGCGCACAACAAGCTGGGCTGACGCAAGCGCGCACATCGGGCCATCGCGCGCAGGCGCGCTCCTACAATGGCAACACTTCACCGATGCTTGATGTGCTACACGGTGATCCCATATATACTGGCGTCCACACTTTCCCGGGGGTGTTTTGGCTTCGACGGGGGTAGTGCGATGGCTTGGAGCATGTCGAGGGGGTAGCTTTCCTCGTTAAACCAGCTGCAAAACTCATAATTGCCAACGACAGCAATTACGCTCTGGCCGCTTAAGGCCTAGCCCCGAACCCACTTGTGCTCGTGCTCGTCGGTGTAGGGTCATTATCACGGGATCGCTGCTGCGCCGCCGCCTGAACGCGCATCGGTCAAATCAACCAGGCTGGTCCCGGGACGCGCTTTGTCGACCGTGCTGTACCGGGACGAGATTCAACGGCCGACTAAACATGTAGCGCCGGGCGTCAAACGCCTTCGGACGCGGGTTCGAATCCCGCCACCTCCACCAACAAGGGCCGCCAAGTGACTGATTCACTTAGCGGCCCGTTTTCTTTCTTGGTCTGAATGGGTGTGGATTGGTCCCTGTTTGGTCAACTTTTGGTCACGGGACACCATGCTCAGTAATCGGCCGGCCTGATCTTGAACTGAAGCCGCAGGCCATGGTTGAAGGTGTGGACCGGGCCAGCCCCGCAAACGCACGGCCGCCATCCGGATAAAACGCATGATCACCACCAGCTCGACATTCAAGGACTCGAAAGCCCACTTTCTCATCTTGGATGCCCTGCGCGGCGTGGCGGCCATCGTGGTCGTGCTGTTCCACATCATGGAGGTCTATTGCGGCCTTGAAACTCTACGACGAACCGGTGCGCCGCTGGCTGGCGAAAAGGTATCTGCACACCGGCTCGCGCCGCACCCGGCAGGCCGCGACCGAGCAGTGACCGCGGGGCAGGCTTGACCCGTTTCATCGGGCCGTCATGACAACGCCGCCCCGCTGGTGGCAGACTCGTCCCGTGACAGCGGCAACTGGACGAGGCACGGCATGAGCGAAGACGAAGCAGCGCGCGAACTGGCGGTCTTGCGCACCAAGGTGCTGTTGCAGGCACGCGTGTGCTACATGAATGTCGACCGCACGCTGGCCACGTGGACGCGCACGGCGCTGGCGTTGATCGTGTTCGGCACGGTGGTGGATCGTTTCGGCCTGCTGCTCACGCGCAATCACTTGCTGCATCTGGGCACGCGCCTGGCGCCCAACCCCTTGTCGTCCATCGGTGGCGCGCTGCTGGTGGCACTGGGTACGATCATGGTCGTCGCCGCGGCCATCCGGCATCAGGCATACCGGAAAATCTGGCGACGCGCGTATGCCTATCCGGAAGCCTTCGGCCCGTGGCTGACATTCGGGTTTGCCGTGATGACCGCGCTGGTCGGGCTGGTCATTCTTGTCATCATGCTGACGCCGGCTTGACGGCACGCCAAGGGAGCCGCACGCACACATGGTCACACCCACCGATTCCCAGCCATCACCCGCGCCGGCGGACGAGACGACCTCGCTGCACGCGCAGCAGTTGTCCGCCATCCACGAACTGGTGGAGCTGTCGCTGCAACGCTCGTACATGAACACCGAACGCACGCTGGCGGTGTGGACGCGCACGGCGTTGTCGCTGATGATTTTCGGCATCGCCGTGGACCGCTTCGGCCTGCTGATGAGCCATCCGCCATGGCACGTGCCACGCGTGAGCGAGCTGCTGCCCAATCCGCTGTCCACGCTGGGCGGCGTGGTGCTGGTGGCCATGGGCGTGATCATCCTCATCGCCGCCGGCACCCGCTTTCTCGCCTACGGCCTGCGCTGGTATCGCGAAAACCCGCGTCACGTCTGGTACCACACGCCGTGGCTGGCCTTTTCGTTCGCCATGCTGATGACGGCCTTTGGCGTGGCATTGCTGGTGGCGTTGCTGGTGTTCCGGCAGTAGATCGCATGCCGCGGGCCGGCACGCGGCGGGGTGCGATTTGCGGCCCTGCCGTCAGGCCCGCGTCTTGTTGCAGGCGCGGACGGCAACGCTGCCAAACCCGCACTTTGCCGCAAGATCACAAGCACGGCTCCCGCCGCTCCTGCGGAAATCGGGCATTTCGTCACTGTCAAGCTCTCTATGCCATCAGTCATGGTTGACGCGTTTCGACATGGTGTTATAGTTCACTACAACACCACTTACCAAGAACACCTCAGGAGCACGCCATGAACACCAATACACTGATTTCCGTCGCCGCCGCCGTTCTGATCACGGCCGCCGTTTCCACCTCGCTGGCCCTGGCCATGCATGGCCAGCCAACCCAACGCATCGCCATCGACGGCCCCGTGACCACGCTGCCGACCGTGAACGTGATCGCCACCCCGCTGCCGGCTTCATCTTCCGTCGCGAACCAGGCTTGATCTTTTTTTTGTCACAGGTGTTATAGTTCAATACAACACCGGTCACCGAGAACACCGAAGGAGAGCATCATGTACACACGCACGCTGGTTTCCATCGCCGCCTCCATCCTCATCACGGCCGGCATCACCACTTCCCTGGCCCTGGCCATCCACGGGTCACCCACCCACTTCGCCGTCAACGCGCAGAACGTGACCACGCTGCCCTCCGTCAACGTGATCGCCACGCCGCTGCCGACCACCGCCAGCACGGATTCGGCCGAACATGTCACCGTCGCCACGGCCACTGACGGCAGCTTCCTCGACACACTGGCCACGGACGCCAGCGTACAGGTGGACAGCTCGCACCTGGCCATGCCGTACTATGCATTCGGCTCGAATGCCAAGCAGATCAACAAGGGCTGATTTCATGACCATCACCTGGAACGACAACGTCCCGATTTATCGCCAGCTGCGCGAGCGCATGGTGGCGATGATCCTGGACGGTGCCTTGACCGAGGGCGACGCGCTGCCTTCGGTGCGGCAGGTCGCGGCGGACTACCAGATCAATCCGCTGACCGTGTCCAAGGCGTATCAGGAGCTGGTCGACGAACAATTGATCGAAAAACGGAGAGGGTTGGGCATGTTCGTGACCAAAGGCGCACCAGAGATGCTGCTCAAGTCGGAGCGCGAACGTTTTCTCAGCGAGGAATGGCCGGCGCTGTATCGCCGCCTGCAACGCTTGGGACTGACCATGGAAGTTCTCATGCAACATGCACCAAAGGAGGATGCATCATGAGCAACGTGATCCACGCGCGCGGCCTGGCCAAGCGCTACAAATCGGCCAAGGCGCTGGACGGCATCGACCTGGACATCGAATCCGGCCGCATCGTCGGTTTGATCGGCCCCAACGGCGCCGGCAAGACCACGGCGCTCAAGGCCATCCTGAGCCTGATTCGTTTTGACGGCGAATTGTCCGTACTGGGCATGGACCCGCGCCACGACCGCAACAAGCTGATGGAACAGGTGTGCTTTATCGCCGACGTGGCGGTATTGCCCAAGTGGATCAGCGTGGAACAAGCCGTCGAATTTGTCGCCAACGTGCATCCGCGCTTCAACCGCGCGCGCTGCCAGGAGTTTCTGGCGCGCACCAAGCTGACGCCCAAGATGCGCGTCAAGCAGATGTCCAAGGGCATGATCGTGCAGCTGCATCTGGCCCTGGTGATGGCCATCGACGCGCGCCTGCTGGTGCTCGACGAACCCACGCTGGGCCTGGACATTCTCTATCGCAAGCAGTTCTACCAGCGTCTGCTGGAAGATTATTTCGACGAGGACAAGACCATCCTCGTCACCACCCATCAGGTCGAGGAAATCGAGCACATCCTCACCGATCTGGTGTTCATCCGCGACGGCAAGGTGGCGCTCAGCACCTCCATGGATGCGCTGGGCGAACGCTTCACCGAGGTGATGGTCGATCCATCCCGTACCGAAGCCGCGCGCGCACTCAAGCCCATGGACGAGCGTCAGGTCTTCGGCAAAAGCATCTTCCTGTACGACGGCGTGCCGCACGCGCAGCTTGAAGCGCTGGGCGAGATCCGCCGCCCATCGGTCAGCGACCTGTTCGTCGCCACCATGAAGGACACCTACGCATGAAAACGTTCTACTGGCTGCTCAAGCGCGAGTTCTGGGAGCATCGCGGCGCTTTTTTGTGGGCTCCCGTCATCACCGCCGGCGCGGTGATCATCCTCAACATTGCCAGTCTCATCGCCGCCAGCATTTCCGGCGCCGACTGGGGCATCAACATTCTGTGGAGCCAGATCGCCGCCGCGTCGCCCGGACACCCCTCCGAACTGGGCAGCGTTCTCACCTTCAGCGCCCTGGTGCCAATGGCCATCGTGTCGATCGTGCTGTTCCTCATGCTGTTTGGCTACTGCATGAAAAACCTCACCAATGACCGTGCCGACCGCAGCATCCTGTTCTGGAAGTCGCTGCCGGTTTCGGATCTGGGAACCGTGCTGTCCAAGGCCGTCAGCGCCATGGTGGTGGCGCCGGTCATCGCGCTCATCGTCGGTCTGGTGTCGGCCGTGCTGATGATGTTCACGCTGGCAGTGGCCGGTTCCATGCACGGCATCAACTTCGGCCAGGTGTTCTGGACCATTCCGCACTTGGGCCAGGTGCTGTTCTACATGGTCGCCATGCTGCCCGTTTACCTTGTGTGGATGCTGCCCACGGTGGGCTGGCTGATGCTGTGCTCAGCCTTGTCCGGCAGCCGCATGAGGACACGCCGCTGGGCCATCGCCCTGCCCGCCGCCATCACGGCCGTGCTGTACTGGCTGAGCCTGATCGGGCCGATATACGGGGCCGGCACCTGGTTTCTCAAGCATGTGCTGCTGCGCGTCTTTCTCGGTTTGCTGCCGGGCGGATGGAACTCGCTCATGAACACCAAGCAGATTCCGCAACTGCAGATCTTCCGCTCCCACGACGCCGGCACGAACGCCGTCACCACGCACATCCAGTCTTCCCAGCTGGTGCCCGACATGATCTCCCACTCGTACCACATGTTGCTGACGCCGGACTTCCTGTGGGGCGTGCTGGTCGGCGTGATCATGCTGGGTCTTGCAGTGTGGCTGCGGCGCTGGCGCACCGAGCTGTAAAATGCCGGTTTGCCACGAGGACCTGCCGACGTGATCAAGACCTTGCGACTGACCGCCCTTGTGGCCATCACCGTCCTGCTCGCCGCCTGCTCGCGCGGGCAGGACATCACCTTCGACGGTTTCAGCGTGTCGCTGCACGCCGCCCACGCACCAACCGCCACCATCACCTCGCGTG
Source organism: Rhodanobacteraceae bacterium (assembly GCA_036379395.1). Taxonomy (GTDB): domain Bacteria; phylum Pseudomonadota; class Gammaproteobacteria; order Xanthomonadales; family Rhodanobacteraceae; genus Oleiagrimonas. The sequence goes on from DASVGR010000078.1 coordinate 18,332, forward strand.
GTGGTTTCAGTGTCGGCTCCAAGGTCATCGACACCACGCCGGCGCAGACGCAGCTGCTGCTGCGCTACTACAACCGCGTCACGGCCATCCATGCCGATACCGAAGCGCTCAAGAAAGCCGGGCTGCACATGGCCGGTGAAGGTCTCAAGGCAGCCGGCCAGTCGATTCAGCAGGCCATCGGCGTCGGCCACGCCGGCAGCACTGCACGGGCCACGGCGCAAAACATGCAGTCCGGGGGCAACCAGATGCAAAATCGCGCCAACAAACTGTGCCGCGAAGTATCCGAAGCACAGGCACTGCAAGCCACGCTCGGCACCGAAGTGCCCGCGTTCAAGCCGTACGCCGGGATCGATCCGGCCCCCGACGTGCATTGCTGAGCCCGGCCTCGTCGACGCCCGACACCGCCTTTCCACGCAAGGCCGCGCATGAATCATCCGACCCTCCGTTGCACCCTGACCATCCTGCCGCTGCTGGTCCTGAACGCCTGCAGCACGCCGGCGCCCAAGACTTCGCCATCAGCGGTCGCGCCGCCGACGTCGCCTACCGGCGTGGCCGCTTGCGACGCCTACCTGGCCAGCTACAAGGCTACCCATCTGGCTGCCGGCACATTCCCGCCGGCAACGCTGGATGCGCACTATCAAGGCATGCGCAAGATCCTGCTGGATGCCGCGCACGATCCGCGTGTGCGCCCGTATCTGGCGGCGCGCTGCACGCTGCTTGCACGTTCCATCAAGGCTGCCGCGCAGGGTCACTGACAAGTCCACGGATGATGCCGACGCGGCCGGGGCAACACGCACGTCGCACCCGCCGTCGGCTGGTCGCGCCGCAAACCCATTCATCGCCGGCTGCGCAACCGGACCGGGTGCCGCGCTACGCTTGGCAACGGACTCGCACGGTCGAAGGAGAACCACCATCAACCCCAGGATATTCGCAACGCTGACGCTGGCCGTCACCGCGGCAGCCCCGCCGGTGTTTGCCCAGCAAACGCCGCCCAACCCCAAGGCATGTGTCAACATCACCTCGGACGCGCAACGCCTGGCCTGCTATGACGCCGCCATGGGCCGCACGGAAGCCCCGCCCGCCATGACTTCCGGCGTGCGCGAAACGCCACGCAACCGTCCACCCATCGTGACGCCGCCAGCAACGCCGGCCGAGCAAAAACACAGCCTGTTCCGCCACGATCTGCCGATCTGGGCCAAACCCGGCACCGCCACGGTGGCGGCCAAGGCACCCACCGGAGCGGCATCCCGGTCGCTGCTCGACAGCCGCTGGGAACTGGACCCGGACAGCAAGCTGGGCACGTTCAACATCCGCGGCTACAAGCCGGTATACCTGCTGCCGCTGTTTTACACGACCAACGTCAACAATTGGCCGCATTCGCCCTCGCCCGACCACACGGTCACCGCGTCGCGCCAGCTGGACAAGCTGGAAGGCATGTTCCAGATCAGCTTCAAGACCAAGCTGTGGCAGGGCGTGTTCGGCCACACCGGCGATTTGTGGTTCGGCTACACGCAGGATTCGCACTGGCAGGTCTACGACGGCCGCATTTCGCGTCCGTTCCGCGAGACCAACTATCAGCCGGAGTTTTTGCTGGTGTTCGACACCGACTACAAGATCGGCGAATGGACCGGCCACATGCTCGGCATCGGCATCAACCACCAGTCCAACGGCCAGTCCAACCCGCTGTCGCGCAGCTGGAACCGCATCATCGCCAACATCGGTTTCGAGCGCCCCGGCTGGACCGTCATGATCCGCCCGTGGGTACGCATCCACGAATCCCGCCAGCAGGACGACAACCCGGATCTCGAGGATTACATGGGCCGTGGTTCGGTGCGCATCGTGCACGTGGCCGGGCGCAACGAGTTCAGCCTGCTGCTGCGCCACTCGTTGCGCAGCGGTTCGCGTTCGCACGGCGCCGTGCAGCTGACCTGGGCGTTTCCCATCCACGCCAAGCTGCGCGGCTACGTGCAAGTGTTCAACGGCTATGGCGAAAGCCTGATCGACTACAACCACAAGGCCACGTACATCGGCCTGGGCGTGTCGCTGCTGGGCTGGTATTGAGGCATCCGCTGGCTTGTGTAGGAGCCCGCCCGCGGGCGATGGAGTCTCGCTTCAAACCAGCCAACTCGCCATCGCGCGCAGGCGCGCTCCTACAAAAGGACATTGCGCCGCAGGAGCCGGCCTGCCGGCGATGAGCCTTGCTTCAAACCAGCCAACTCGCCATCGCGCGCAGGCGCGCTCCTACAGGTGCAACCTCAGTGCTGGTGGCCGCCGGCACCGTGCACGTGACCGTGGCCCAGTTCTTCCTCGGTCGCTTCGCGCACTTCAGTCACTTCGATGTCGAAATGCAGCGTCTGGCCGGCCAGCGGATGGTTGCCGTCGACCGTCACGTTGTCGCCTTCGACCTTGGTCACCGTGACCAGGAACGGACCCTGCGGGCCGCTGGCCTGGAACTGCATGCCCGGCTGGATGTCGGCCACGCCCTGGAAGGCCGATTTCGGCACCGTCTGCAGCATTTCCTCGTGGCGCACGCCGTAGCCTTCTTCCGGCGCCACGTCGACCTTGAAACTGTCACCGACGCCACGACCGGCCATGGCCTTTTCCAGCCCCGGCACGATATTGCCGGCACCGTGCAGGTAGGCCAGCGGCTCGCGCTCGCGCGAGGAATCGATCACTTCGCCGGCATCGTTGGTCAGCGTGTAATGGAAGGAAGCCACGCTGCGATCTGCAATTTGCATAAAAATCCCGAATATATTCAAAGGTCGCCGGAAACGCCGGCACGAACTGCCAAGGCTACGGGGGACGTGGCGCGGATGCAAACCCGCCGTGGTCACGCGGCCATTCACCCGGTTGCCGCGGGGACGAACCGCTCCGCCTCGAAAGCCGCGCCGGAGCGCCGCCTGCCCGTATCATGAGCATCCATTTGCCCGGCCACGTCCGCTCCATGCTCGCCCAGCTTCTCGACGACTGGCGCCACCGTCCCACGCACCGCCGCGTCCGGGCGCTGGCGCTGCCCATGATCATGTCCAACCTCAGCGTGCCGCTGGTATCGCTGGCCGACAGCATGGTGGCCGGGCATTTGCCGCACGCCAGCGACCTGGCGGCCGTGGCCGTCGGCAGCGCCGTCTACACGTTGCCGGTGTGGGTTTGCGGTTTTCTGCGCATGGGCACGACCGGGTTTGCCGCACAGGCCGCCGGCCGCAACGATGGCGGCATGGCGCGTCGCGTACTGGTGCAATCGCTGCTGTTGGCCGCAGCGATGGCAACACTGCTGCTGGTGATCGGCTGGCCGCTGTTGCCGTGGGTGCTGAACCTGATGCAGCCCTCCGCCCGACTGGATGCACTGGCACTGGGCTACTTGCACATCCGCCTGTGGGCCCTGCCCGCCGCGTTGGCCAATTACGCCCTGGCCGGCTGGTTTCTGGGGCAACAGAATGCCCGCGTGGCCCTGGGCATCCTGTTGGTGACCAATCTGGTCAACGTGGCCTTGAACGTGCTGTTCGTGCCCGGCTTCGGCTGGGGCGTGGACGGCATTGCCTGGGCCTCGGTGGCCGGTGCCTGGTGCGGCGTGGTCTACGCGTGTTTTTGCGTGCGCCACGCGCTGGCCCGACACCCCGGCCACGGCCATTGGCACCGGTTGCGGCGGCTTGCCGAATGGCGGCCACTGGTCGCCGTCAATCGGGACATTTTCATCCGCTCGCTTGCGCTGCAAGGCGTGTTCTTCGCCTTGACCGTGCTGGGCACAAGGCTGGGCGGCACCTTTGTCGCCGCCAACGCCTTGCTGCTCAACGGCCTGATGCTGACCTCGTTTGCCCTGGACGGCCTGGCCAACGCGGTGGAAGCCATGAGCGGACACGCCATCGGTGCCCGCGACAAACCGGCGCTGCGGCGGGCACTCACGGTGGCTGGCGGTTGGTCACTGCTGGGCAGTGTCGGTTTCGTGATCTTGTTCGGCTGCGGTGGGCACCTGTTCGTCAACGTGCAGACCAGCCTCGCCGACGTGCGCGCCACGGCATATGCGTATCTGCCCTACCTGGCCGCATTGCCGCTGGTGGCGGTGACCAGCTACTTGCTGGACGGCCTTTTCGTGGGCGCCACGCGCGCCCGGGAAATGCGCGACACCATGCTCTGCAGTGCCCTGGTTTTCGCCTTGCTGGCGTGGGCGCTGCGTCCACTGGGCAACCACGGTTTGTGGCTGGCCTTCCTGGCTTTCATGGCGGCCCGGGCGCTGGCCATGCTCTGGGTGGCGCAGCGCATCACGCGTCGTGATGGGTGGATGGCACTCTCTGTGTGAGGCGGCATTCAGGCCGTCGCGAAACATCACTGTTAAGGTGCTCGGCATGAAAAGGACTCCCCCGCTCCCGCATCGGCGACATTTGTCCCCGCGCTGGCTGGCGCCTTGCCTGCTGCTGATCATCGGCGTGTCAGGGTGTGCCGGTGCACCACCCGCTCCCGTCACGTCAGCCGCGCCGGCAACGGCAACGCCTGATCCGACACGCCATCCCGCGCCAACCGCGACAAGTCCTGCCCGTGCGCCAGCGACATCCATCACGCCTGCCCAGCGCCTGGCGGCACGCATCAACGCATTCATCAGCCAGCCGCGCTTTGCCTCCGCGCAGTGGGGCATCAGCGTCGTGTCCCTGGCCGATGGCGACACGCTGTACGCGCACAATGCCGACAAGCTGGGCATTCCGGCATCCAACACCAAGCTGTACACGACCGCCTTGGCGCTGTCGACGATGGGGGCCGATGCCCGCATCCACACCACGCTGTATGCCACGGCAAGACCCCGGCGCGGCACGCTTGACGGCGATCTCATCCTGTACGGACGCGGCGACCCGACCCTGGGCGCCGGCAGCGACCAGCACACGCCGAACGCCTGGTCCGATCACCTGGCGGCCGCCCTCGCGGCGCGCGGCATCAAACGCGTGCACGGATCGATCGTGGCCGATGCCACCTGGTTCGACGGTCCGCCCATCGCCCCCGGCTGGGAAGCACGCGACCTGCAAAGCTGGTACGTGCCGCCGGCCTCTGCGCTGACGGTCAACGGCAACATGTTCTATCTCAGCGTCGGCCCGCATGACGGCCTGTGCTGCGACGTCAATACTTCGCCGGAATCGTCCGGCGCCAACATCGTCAACCTGGCGCAGACCGACCCTTCGGCCAGCTGGAGCGACCTGGGCATCTACCGGCCACCGGGCTCGACGCAACTGTATGTCTACGGCGGCATGCAGCCCCGCGCCAAGACGCGGCACTTCGTCCTGTCCAGCCCCGATCCGGCCCACATGGCCGGCGAACTCCTGCTGGATGCGCTGGCCCGCTACGGCATCAGCGTCAGCGGCGGCGTGCGCTCGCTGCATTGGCCGCAAACCGACGCGGCCATTGGCGCACCCGGCACCCGCACCATCGCCAGCGTCGTTTCGCCGCCGCTGGGCAAGATCGTGCACCACACGCTCAAGCATTCGGACAACCTGTATGCCGAGCTGCTGATGCTGGCCGCCGGCAAGCGCCTGTCCGAACGCGGCAACTGCCCCGACCGCACGCGCGCGCCCGCCACCACGCTGGCCTGGGCACGCTGCGGCATGCGCCAGATGCTTGCGCGCATCGGCATCGACAAACATCACGCGTTGATCGAGGAAGGCAGCGGCCTGTCACGCAAGGACCTGGTCACGCCACGCGCCACCACCCGGTTGCTCGCATGGGCCACGCATCAGCCGTTCGCCAGTGTCTACCGTGACGCGCTGCCGCTGGCCGGCGTCGACGGCACACTCAAGCACCGCATGCGCAACACGCTGGCCAACGACAACGTGCAGGCCAAGACCGGCACCCTGCGCTACAGCTACACGCTGTCCGGCTACGTCACCGACGCGGCCGGCCAACCGCTGGTGTTCTCGCTGATGCTGGAAGACTACGCGCGCCCCACCGACGCGCAAGACCGGCGCGCCGGGCCATCGCCGCAGCACGATCTCGACGCGGTTGCCGAGATGCTGGCCAACTTTGGCCGGATGCCCACCACGCCCGCCCGCTGATCCGGCATCCAGCGGCCCCAAAACGAAACAGGCCGGACGGGAAACCCGTCCGGCCTGTCAGGCAAATGCCTTGCCGCGCAAATTACTCGGCGCGAACCTGGTCGGCCTGCGGGCCCTTCTGCCCTTCGACGACCACGAAGGTCACCTGCTGGCCTTCAGCCAGGGTCTTGAAGCCCGTGCCTTCGATGGAACGGAAATGCACGAACAAATCCGGGCCATTGGCCTGAGTGATGAAACCGAAGCCCTTGGCCTCGTTGAACCATTTGACGGTACCGGTTTGGCGTTCCGACATGTCGAGAAACCTCAAAAAAAAAGAAAAATCACGAAGCAGTTCAGCTGCATCGCGCTGGGATTGCGAGGGACAGGCAAATGTGGTGTAGCGGATCCTGGGAACTCCCGAGTTGCCGCGTCAGGCCACGATCCACAACGACCAGGCAAGCACAGGCTTTGCATTGTACAGGTATTTGACGCTTGTGAAGCCCCTGTATCAAACCCGGTCATTCAGCCCGGACATGAGATGGCCCCGGGGTCAAAAATGCGGGTGCTGCAATTGCTCGACAAAACGCACCACCACGTACGGCTGGGTCGCCACCGTGACCAGAATGCCGTAAGCCGCGCCCCACATGTGCGCGCTGTGGTTGACGTGGTCACCACCGCGCTTGTCCATGTAGATGCTGTAGCCGACGAACATCACCGCGTACAGGACCGCCGGCAGCGGGAAAAAGAACACGAAGATCAACGCCCAAGGTTGCATCAGAATGAACGCGAACATTACCGCCGCCACCGCGCCCGAAGCCCCCAGGCTGACGTAATTGGCGTCATGGCGATGCCCCAGATAACTGGGCGCGATGGCCACGATGATGCCGCCCAGATAGAACAGCAAGTAACCGACCGCCCCCAGATAGGCGGAGAAGAACCGCTCGACCAGACCGCCGAAAAAGAACAGCGTGATCATGTTGAACAGCAGATGCTGCAAGTCGGCATGCACGAAGCCCGACGTCAGCAAGCGCCAGTATTCGTGGCCACGCGTCACCGCCGGCGGCCACAACACCAGCTTTTGCCCCAGCTTGGGGCGCTTGAAAGCAGCAAATGACACGATGCAGGTGGCGCCGATCAGCAGCCACGTCAAAGGGGCAATGAACAAATTCCGACTCCCGAACTGTCGACTGGGCATGAAGGATAACCGCAACGCGGCACGCGGCATGACGCCACGCATGAACACCAATGGCGGCAATCAATGCGAGAACGCGGTATGCATCGACAAGCCCATGGAGCGCGTTCATGCATCCCCTGCACGCGAACGCTGCATGGAAGCTCCGGCGCGGGTATCCACATGGCCACAGGTCATGCCGGATACCGTTTTCCGCCGGTATCATGGAGGCCCGGCCGCACGGCGGTCGGGCCTCTTCTCCCCACGATCAATCCCCATGTTTCCTTTGCGCTTTTTGCAGCTGGATGTGTTTCCGGCCAGCCTTGGTGGCGGCAACCTGCTGGGCGTCGTATTCGGCGCCGCCCACTGGAACGGCACGCAGATGCAACGTTTCGCGGCCTGGACCAACCTGGTCGAAACCACGTTCATCCTGCCGCCGTCGGTCGAAGCGGCCAGCTATCGCGTGCGCATTTTCACGCCGCGCAAGGAAGTGCCGTTCGCCGGCCATCCCAGCATCGGCAGCGCGCATGCCGTGCTTGAAACCGGCTGGGCCCGCGCACGCCAAGGCCGGCTGGTGCAGGAATGCGGCGCCGGCCTGTTGCCGGTGCGCGTGGAAGGTGACGGTCCCGGACGCGAACTGTTGATCCGCGCCCCGGCCGCCGACATCCTGACCGAAGGCGCGCCGGCCCGCGCCGCGTTGGCTCCCATCCTGGGCGAGCTGGCGTTTGGCCGTCTGGGCGGCTGCCTGGTGGAAGGCGGCCGCCGCTGGTGGCTGGCCGAACTGGCCGACGAGCGGGCCTTGCGCGCCTGGCGGCCCGACCATGCGGCCATCAAGGCGTTGGCCCAGTCCAGCAACAGCATGGGCCTGTGCGTCTTTGCCCGCAGCCATTGCGCCGACCACGAACTGGTGGTGCGCGCCTTCCCGGCCGGCGCCGGCATCGTCGAAGATCCCGCCTCCGGCGCCGCCAACAGCCTGATCGCCGCGCTCATCGCCCAGCGCGAAACCGACGGCACGCTGGCCCGCGGCTACCACGTCAGCCAGGGCCGCGAGATCGGCCACGACGCGCGCCTGACACTGCGCATCGACACCGACGGCGACATCTGGGTCGGCGGCCCGGCGCGCACCATCATCGACGGCCAATTGGCCTGGCAACCCGGTGTGCCGGCAGCCGCACCCGTCGCCGAGGCTGCCGCCGGCTGATACCTTCGCGCAATGGGCGCAAGGCGAGAGCCTTTCGCCCGCAGGCGGGCTCCTACAGGGGCGAGGCTCAAGCTTTCGAAGCATCCCCGTGGGAGCACGCCCGCGCGCGATGGCCGGATGCCGGTGCAAGGCGAGAATTTTTCGCCCGCAGGCGGGCTCCTACAAAGGCAAGGCTTGAGCTTTCGAGACACCTTTGTGGGCGCGCGCCCGCGCGATCGGTCGCGTTGGCGGCCGCAGCACGGTGCCGGTCAGCCGTGGTTCGCCGGCGCTGACGCACAATGCAATCCCCGGTTGCGAGGACAAGGACATGCATTCCCGACTGATGGTCGTTTCATTGTGCGTGCTGGCTACCGCCGGCTGCCAGACCCTGGGTGGCCACCATCCGGGTACTGCCACACCGGCGCCCGCCACTTCGTCGTCAACCGCGGCCACGGCACCGGCCGCACCGTCGCCCTGGCAGATCGCGCGCGAGCACGGCATGGCGTTCCGCGCCGTCGGCAACGAGCCGGGCTGGGATGTGGAAGTGCAAAAAAGCCACACGCCGACCCTGTTCGTGAACCTCGATTACGGCACCCACCAGCTCAAGGTGCCGAACGCGGCCGTGACCAGCGATCCCAAGACCGCCACGATCACGTTCCGCGGCGCGGCAACCGACGGCACGCCGGTGCAGCTGAAAGTCGTGCGCGGGCAATGCGAGGACAACATGAGCGGACACCAGATGGAAGCCGCGGCCGAACTGGATGTCGGTGCCCGCCAATACAAGGGCTGCGGGCGTTTTCTGCTGCAGCACTGACTGCGCCGGTTGCATCGGCGCACAAACAAAACGCCCGGAAGCCGGGCTTCCGGGCGTTTTGATGATTACGCAGGAAAAGCGGATCAACCGTTGGCGGTCATTCCCGACTCGTCGCCGGCAAAATCCACCACCAGCGAAACGCGGCGGTTGGCTTCACCCGCGGCACCGGTGGCGCCCGGCTTGACCTGGCGGTCCTTGGCTTCGCCATAGCTGACGGCGCGCACCTGGCTGGCGGCCATGCCGTCCTGGTTGACGAGGTAGTCACGCACGGCCTTGGCGCGCTGCATGCCCAGCTTCTTGTTGTAGGACGTCGAACCCTGCGGGTCGGCAAAACCTTCCACGGTGACCAGCGCATTGCTGTGATGCGCGTTCATCACCTTGGCAAAGGTGTCCAGCATGGCCTTGTCCTGATCGTCCAGGGTCGACTGGTTGGTCGCGAAATGCGACACGGTGTCGATGCTGATGCGACCCTGCATGGCCGTGATCTGGGCGTCATATTTGGCGAAATGCTGCTTCATGTCCTGCGACAGCGAATCGATCTGCTGCTGCAGGTTCTGGTCGGTGCTCTGCAACTTGGCAATCGCGGCGTTGAAGTCGCTCTTCTTGACGTAGTTGGAACAACCGGCAAACGCCACCATGGCCGTCAGGCCGACAGCAAGACAGGCGGTGCGATAAATGGTGCGTGACATGCGGCATCTCCTTAAACATTGAACATTCGTGTCATGCGGCAGCGCTCACGCGGACACGATCGGACAGGGGGCACCACGCTGCGGCATTTACCGTAGCGCACGAAACCTGACTTTCAGCCATCCGCCACACTGCCGATTCCAGCCTCGTTCAGCTCGATTCGACATTTTTCCGCCCAAGCGGAAAATTCCGCCAACAGCGCCGTGACACAGTTCGCACGGCGGCCATCCGTCATGTCGATCAGCGGTAATCCTCGTAGGATTTTTCCTCGACCAGCGCCGAGCCCAGTTTCAGGTTGATGGCGCGCTTGGCCGCCGCGCGTTCGTCGTTGCGCACGTACACGGCGCGCGCCAGCGCGATGAACTCGTCGTCGAACGCCCTGGCCTTTTCCTTGCGCCGGATGGCGTCCTCGATATCCCACAGCTTTTCGTTGACCGCCTTGAGCGCGGCGCGCTCGGCGCCGATGTCGGTACACGAGGCCGGATGCGCGCGCCAAGCGTCTTCCAGCGCCACGCGTTCACGCTCGACGTTGGCCACCTTGGCCGCGTCGGCGATGCGCGCGGACTTGATTTCGAGGATGGTGAGCTTGTCGATCAGCTCGCCATAGGAAACGGGAACCTGGATGGAATCCATGCGACTGCACAACGGTTGGGAAAGTCCAAGGATAACGGTTGGTGCGAGCCGCGGCATCGCCCTTCCGGGCCGGCGCCGTCATGCGCACGCACGGACAGACACCTTCACCCCACCACGTTGAGCACTTCGTAGCACGCGCCCATGTTGTGGTAATCGGTCTTGCCGGCGGGGCTTTTTTCGTCGTCGTACGCGCTGCCGTCGCGCTTCAGGATGCGATACCAGCCGGCATGTTCGTGGTCGACGAAATGCGTCCACGCGTATTCCCACAGGCGCTGGTACCACTGCCAATAAGCGTCGTCACCGGTGCGCGTGGCCAGCAGTGCCGCGCAGGCCAGCGACTCGGCCTGCACCCAGTGGTATTTGTCGTCGTCGCAGATCGAGCCATCCGGCGCGAAGCCGTAGCACAGGCCGCCGAATTCGTCGTCCCACGCGCGCGCGACGGCGGTGTCGAACAGGTGCCGCGCGGTCGGCAACATCCAGTCTTCCTCGCGGTGCCGGCTCATGATCATCAAGAGCTTCGCCCACTCGGTCTGATGGCCGGGCTGAAAACCCCATGGGCGGAACAAGTCTTTCGGGTTGTCCTTGTGGTACTCCCAGTCGATTTCCCAGTTCTGGTCGTAATGCTCCCACACCAGCCCGCCGGCCTTGGTGGCCTGGCGGCGCGTCATGTGGTCGGCCAAGGTGACGGCGCGATCGAGATAACGCGCGTTGCCGGACGCCTCGAACGCGATCAGCATCGCCTCGCACATGTGCATGTTGGCGTTCTGGCCGCGATAGTCCGAAAAATGCCAGTCGACATCGGCCTCGTCGCGGTACAAGCCGGCCTCGGCATCCCAGTAATGCGCTTCCAGCATGGCCCAGGTTTCGTCCATCCACGCCGCCGCTTCCGCGATGCCGGCACGGTACGCGTTGGCGTGGGCCACCAGCACGAACGCGGCGCCGTAGCAATGATTGGTGGTGTCCTCGGGCTGGCCGTCGCGCAGCGTCCACGTGTAGCCACCGGTTTCGGCGTTGCGATGCGCGGTGCGGATGAAATCCACGCAATGGCGCGCGCCGGCCAGGTATTCGTCGCCGCCGAAATGACGGAAATACATCGCGTAGTCGAACACGAAGCGCGCGCTGCTCACCAGATGGCGGTGGCTGCGGTCGTACACCGTGCCGTCATCCTTGTAGTAATGAAAGCAGCCGCCGGCCGGGTCCAGGCAATGCGGGTGGTAGAACGCCATGGTGTCGCGGATGTGCCGGCGCAGAAAATCGGGCGAGCGGAAATCGGGAAAGGTGGTCATGCGTGTGTCTCCAAAAATTGCTCGGCTTCACCCAGCGTGGGCATGGCGGCAAACGAACCGGCGCGGGTGACGGCCAGCGCGCCGCAGGCAGCGGCAAAGCGCAAAGTGGCGTCGCGCCAGGCGGCATCGGCCACGCGCGCGGCCAGCGTCGTGGCATTGAGGCCGTCGCGCGCCAGCTGGAACAGCAAGCCGCCGACAAACGCATCGCCGGCGCCGGTGGTATCGACGGCACGCACCTTGAAGGCCGCCCGCCGGCCGTGCGCTTCGCGCGTGTGCCAGGCGATGGCGCCATCGCCGTCGGTGACGACCAGAAGTTCCGTGTGCTGTTGCCACAAGCGCGCGATGACGGCTTCTTCGCTGCCGGCCGACTGCGCCAGAAAGGCCATCTCCTCGGCGCTCAACTTCACCACGTCGGCCCAGGCCAGCGCCAGCCAGATCATCGGCGCCGGATCGACGCCGCGCGGCCACAAGGCCGGACGCAGGTTCATGTCAAAACTGGTCAACGCGCCCGCCTCGTGCGCCTGCGCCAGACCGAACAGTGTGGCCTCGGCGCTGGGCGAGCCGGTCAGGCTGCACGAACCGGCGTGGAACACGCTGTCGGGCACGAACGTGCCGACGTCGAAATCCTCGTCGCGAAACAGCAGATCGGCCGATGGCGGTCGGTAGAAGCTGAAACTGCGCTCGCCGAATTCGTCGTGCTTGACGAACGCCAGCGCGGTGTTGGCCGCATCGGTGCGTCGCGCATGGCGCGTGTCCACGCCGGCATGGGCCAGATCGTGCAGCAGCATGTCGGCAAACATGTCCTGGCCGAACATGCCCACGAACGCCGCCCGGCCACCCAGCTTGGCCACGGCCACCGCGACGTTGGCCGGCGCGCCGCCGGTATGCGCGTGGAACGTTGCCGCTTCGCCCACGCCCTTGGACGCGGTGCCGTGCAGGTCGATCAACGCCTCGCCGAAACAATGAACGCTATTCATCGAACTTTCGATCCCTTCAGTCCGTAAAAAATGATGTACAGGTAGCAGCACAGCGGCAGGATGTAGGCGTGATGGATGCCGATGTGGTCGGCCAGCACGCCCTGCAGCAGCGGAATGACCGCGCCGCCGACGATCGCCATCACCAGCAGGCTGGACACCTTGCCGGTCAGCGGCCCGAAATCCTCGATGCCGAGCGCGAAGATGTTGGGAAACATCACCGAGTTGAACAGGCCGATCGCCACCACCGTGGCCACCGCCACCGGGCCGTGCGTGAGCATCGTGGCCAGCACCAGCAATCCGGCCACGCAGGCGTTGAACACCAGCAGCTTGCGCGTGGCGATGCGGATCAGAAGCACCGTGCCTATGCCCCGGCCGATCATGGCCCCACCCCAGTACAACGCCACAAAGTAGGCCGCACGTGCCTCGCTCATGTGGCCGATGTCGGGCATGGCCAGGTAGTTGATCATGAAGCTGCCGATGGTCACTTCGGCACCGACGTAGACGAAGATGGCGGCCATGCCGAACCACACGCGGCGATGCTTCAGGGCATCGGCAAAGCGGTGCCGGCTGTCGTCGGCCTCGGCCGTGTCTTCCAGCTTGGGCAGACGAAACAGCCACACCGCGATGGCCAGCGCGAACAGCACCGCGGCAATGCCGATGTACGGGCCTTGCACCAGGTGCGCCTGATGCTGGCGATAAGTTTCCAACGCCGCCGGCGACAACTTGGCAAGATCAGCGGCCCCCAGTACGGCCGCCGACAAAATGAAGATGCCGCCCAGATACGGCGCGATCGTCGTGCCCGCCGAATTGAGCGCTTGTGCAAAGTTCAGGCGACTGGACGCGTACTTGGCCGAACCGAGCAGGCTCACATACGGATTGGCCGCCACCTGCAACAGCGTGATGCCGCTGGCCAGCACGAAAAACGCGAACAGAAACAGCGGATACGAGCGCCAGTGCGCGGCCGGCAAAAACAACAGCGCGCCGATGCCCGTCACCACCAGGCCGCCGATGAGGCCGGCACGATAGCCGAAGCGCGACAGCAGCTTGCCCGATGGCAGCGACATCAAGAAATACGCGCCGAAAAACGTGAATTGCACCAGCATCACTTCGGTGTAGTCGAGCGTGAACATCGACTTCAGATGCGGAATCAGCACGTCGTTGAACGCGGTGATGAAGCCCCACATGAAAAACAGCGTGGTGACGACGCCGAGCGCCGTGCCGGTGCCAGCCGTGCGCGGGGCCATCACGGGCGAGGCGGACGAGGCGGGATGGATGTTCATGAGTGGGCTCCGGCGGTTTTCGGTGGCGGACAACTGCTGGCGCGCACCACCAGCCGCACCGGCACCACGGTTTGCGTGACAGCGGTGTCGGGATGCTGCACACGTTCAAGGATGCGCCCGGCGGCCCGGCGGCCCAGGGCGCGTGGATCGGACGCCAGCGTCGTCAACGGCGGCGCGCTGACGGCGGCTTCGGGAATGTCGTCGAAGCCGGCAATGGCGAAATCGTGGCCCGGCCGGATGCCTTGCGTGCGCAACCCCAGCGTCAAGCCCAGCGCCACCGCGTCGTTGTAGCAGACCGCGGCGGTCGGTTGATGGCCGTCGTCGAACAGGTGCGACGCGCTGTTGGCCGCCGCCAGACGCGACGGCACGCATTCCACCAGCCAGGTGGCGTCGCCCAGGCCGGCGGCCGTCATCGCCTCGACGTAACCGGCGCGGCGTTCGCGGCACGAGCTGGAATCGGCATGACCGCCGAAAAACGCGATGTGCCGATGCCCCAGCTCAAGAAAATGCTCGGTGGCCATGCGTGCGCCGTGGCGGTTGTCCATGGCCAGGAAATCCCAGTGCGAGCCGGGCAGTTCGCGGTTGAACACCAGCATCGGCGCCTGCGCGCCGAGCAGCGATTCCAGCCGCTCGCCGTCGCTGCCTTCGGCCGGCGACAGGATGATGCCGGCCGGGTCGTGCTCCATCAACGAGGCCAGCACGCGCAGCTGGCGTTCGACCGATTCGCCGGTGCCACCCAGCAGCGTGACGTAATTGCCGGCGCTCAGGGTCTCGTCCACGCCGACCGCGAACTCGGCAAAAAACGGATTGGACAAGTCGTTGATGACCAGCGCCACGGTGGACGACTCGCGCCGGCGCAGATTGGCCGCGTTGCGGTTGTAAACGTAGCCCTGGCGCTTGAGCTCGGCCTGCACGCGCTCGCGCGTCTTGGCCGCCGGCAGCGGACTGCCGCGCAGCACCAGCGATACCGTCGCGCGCGACACGCCGCAAAGACGCGCGATGTCGGTCACGGTGACGCGTTTGCGGGTCATGCCGCACCGCCCTGCGCGTCACGCGCACCCGTCGGAATGCCATTTGCCATTGGCCAATGCAATGCCTGCTTCATGAGCTGCCCTGTTTCAACTTCGAAGATTCTCCATGGTGCCACTTTGCCGCCACCCGCCATGCCGTCAGGCCAGCTCGCCATATGACGGCGGCCGATCCGCCGGTTTGGCGCCGAACGCCTTGTTCGGCGCCTCGCCCATTTCGAACACCAGCGTGCCGCCGGCGGCCAGCTCGGCGTGGCTGATCCAGCTGCGGCTCCACGGCTTGCCGTTCCAGGTGACACTTTGGATGTACGGCCTGCCCTTGCCATTGCCGTGCGCCTGGACCGTCAGCGTCTTGCCGTCGGCAAGCGCAATCTGCGCGTGGTCGACCAGCGGGCTGCCGAACACCCAGTTCGCGCTCACCGGGTCGACCGCGTACAGGCCCAGCGCGCTCAGCACGTACCACGCGCTCATCTGGCCGCAATCCTCGTTGCCGGCCAGGCCGTCGGGCGCGGCGCGGTACATGGTCTCCATCAACATGCGCACGCGCGCCTGCGTCTTGTAGTGCGAACCGGAATACGCGTACAGATAGGCAATGTGATGGCACGGCTCGTTGCCCTGCGCGTACTGGCCGACCATGCCGGCGATGTCGGGTGGCGCGTCCTTGGGCAGCGCCGGCGAGGTGGTGAAAAGCTCGTCCAGCTTGCGCTCGAACGCCTTTTCGCCGCCAAACAAATGCATGTAGTTGTACAGATCATGCTGGTTGAGGAACGTGGCTTCCCACGGCGTGGATTCGGTGTAGTCGCGCCAGCGTTTGGAATGGCCCATTTCGTTGGGCGCGAACGGTTCCAGCCACTGGCCTTGCGTGCCGCGCGGGTGCATGAACTGGCCCTT
>DASVGR010000079.1:0-17697 GCA_036379395.1 Rhodanobacteraceae bacterium
CTTTTCGGCAAACGCTTCGTCGTCATCGTCTTCCGCCACGGCGCCGACGTAGCGGCCGGGGGTGAGGACGAAGTTTTGCTTTTCCACTTCGGTGAGTGAGGCGGAGTAGCAGAAGCCGGGGATGTCCGCGTATGCCGAACCCTCACCCCCAACCCCTCTCCCGGAGGGAGAGGGGAGCGAATCAGCCGGACCCTCACCCCTGTTGGGGCTATGCGCGTTACCCGTACCCTCACCCCTGCCCCTCTCCCGGAGGGAGAGGGGTTCAACAGCAACGGCGAACTTGGTGCCGCGCCAGCGGTGGTAGGTTTGGGCGATGCGTTGCAGGTCGTCGTCGGTGAATTCGACCTGGGTGCGGCTGATGCGGCCGTGGGCTTGCTTGCGCGCGTCGATGAACAGGATTTGTCCGCTGCGGTCGATGCGGCCGTTGCCGCCTGGCTTCTTGTCTTTCGACAGGAACCACAGGCAGGCGGGGATCTGGGTGTTGGAGAACAACTGGCCGGGCATGGCGACCATGCATTCGACCACGTCGGCCTGGACCATGGCGCGGCGGATGGCGCCTTCGCCGGATTGCTGCGAGCTCATGGAGCCGTTGGCCAGCACGGTGCCGGCGCGGCCGCGGCTGGACAGGCGCGCCAGCATGTGTTGCAGCCAGGCGAAGTTGGCGTTGCCTTTGGGCGGGATGCCGTAGACCCAGCGCGGGTCGTCGGTGAGTTTGTCGCCGTCCCAGTCGGAGATGTTGAACGGCGGGTTGGCCAGGATGTAATCGGCGCGCAGGGTCTTGTGCTGGTCGTTGGTGAAGCTGGAGCCGTAGCTTTGGCCGATGTTGCCGTCCAGCCCGTGCACGGCCAGGTTCATCAGGCACAGGCGGCGGGTGGCGGCCATCAGTTCCTGGCCGTGGATGGCGAGGTCGCCTTGCTTGCCAAGTGTTTTTTGATGCGCGTCCTTGAATTTGGCCGACTGCACGAACATGCCGCCGGAGCCGCAGGCGGGGTCGTAGATGCGGCCCTTGAACGGGGCGAGGATTTCCACCAGCAGGTTGACCACGCTCTTGGGCGTGTAGAACTCGCCGGCCTTGGCGCCTTCGTTCATGGCGAACTGGCCGAGGAAGTATTCGTACACTTCGCCGAACACGTCGCGGCTGCCGTGTTTGCCGGGGTCGAAGTTGAGCCGCGCCACCAGCCCCATCAGCTCGCCGAGCTTGCCCGGCTGCAGCGCCAGGCGCGAAAACTCGCGGTACAGCACGCCTTTCAGCGTGGGGTTTTCGGCCTCGATTTCGCCCATGGCGCGGTCGAGCTTTTGCGCCAGGTCGGGCGCGGTGGCCTGGTCCAGCAAGGTGTCGAAGCGTGCGGATTCCGGCACCCAGAACACGTTGTCCTGGTCGTAGAAGGTCTTGTCGCCGGTGAAGGCTTCCGCGCTTTCCTCGCGGATGGCCGGGTCGTCGATGTAGTACTCCGAGGCCGGCTCGGCGATGCGGTGGCGGATGACCTGCGCCTGCGCGGCGAACATGTCCGACACGTATTTCAGGAACACCAGCCCCAGCACCGGGTGTTTGTACTCTGCCGCCGACACCGAGCCGCGCAGCTTGTTGGCGGTGTCCCACAGCGTTTTCTTGAATTCTTCGTTGGTCATGCCTTCCCCTGTGTCGTGCCTGCTTGCCGGGTGTCGCGCCAGTGTACTTCGCGATACGTTGGCGTGATCCGGCAGGCTCGGGCACGACGCCGGATGGCGCTTCAGGATTGCGCGGCTGGCGGGATCAGCACGGCGCGCGTTCCGTCTTGTCCGGCGTAGGCCAGCGCCTCGTCGATGGCGTCGAACGGGAAGGTTTGTCCAATCCGGGTTTGCAGCCACGGGTGGCCGATCACGGCGCGCAGATCCGCCAGCGCGGCTTGGCGCCTGGCCGGGTCTTTGACGGTGACGCTGTTGAAATTGCTGAAGCGGCGCACGACGAGGTTCTTGCTCATGAGCCACTGCGCCGTGATCGAAATCGGCGCGGTGGCGTCCAGCAGGCCGTACACGTAAATCGTCGTGTCCATCGGCAATTGCGGCGCCAGGCGTTGGAGCAGCGCGCCGCCGAGGCCGTCGAACACGGCAGTGGTTGCGAGGCGTTCCGCGAGGGTGCCCAGCGACGTATCGAAATCGGCATCACTGGTCGACAGCACATGTTCGATGCCCAGATCACGCAGCCTTGTGCGCTCGGCGTCCGAACGCACCAGATGGATCACCGCCACGCCTTGCCGTTGCGCCAGCACCGCCAGCGCCAGCGCCGTGGCCGAAGCGCCGGCCGTGGCAATGATGCCGCGTTGGCCGGCGGCGACGACATCCTGCACGAAGGCGTACGGCGTGATGACGTTGACCAGCGAGGCGCAGTAATCGCGCGTTGAAGCCTCGTCGGGCAGGACGACGCAGCTGGAAAACAGCACCTGCGCGCGCTCGCACCACAACCCGATGGTCTGCGCGCTGTCGCTCAGCGAGCGGTAGATGGCCACTTTTTTGCCGATGATGCCGGCGTCAACGTCCGCGCCGACGGCGCGCACCGTGCCCGCGGCGGAAGCACCCCACACACGGTTGGATCCGCCAAGCTGGCCGCCGGCGGCGCCGGGACGGGCCAAAAAAACCTTGTCGCCGTGATTGATGCCGCAGGCGTCGATGTCGACCACGACATGGCCGGGCGGCGGCGCGTCGGGCGCGGGGATGTCGCGAACTTGCAGATGGCGATCGGCGTTGACGCAAATGGCTTTCATGGGAGATTTCCTTGTGCTGCTGGGGAAGGTGAACCGCGCGTCGGCAGAGCAGATGCGCGATCGGCGCGGCCAGCCGGCATCGGCCAGCGCGCGGGCGCTCATGGCGCCAAAACCGCTGGCGGCTCCGGTGATCAGGATGACTTGTTTTGATCACCGGGGTCCGAGCCCTGGAGCATGGCCAGCGTCAGGACGTTGCCGCCGATGCCCCAGCCGCCGTCGACGACTTCTTCGACCAGCACCATGGTGTTGCCGCGGGCCCGTTCGCCGTAGATTTCGGCATACAGGTCGGTGACGCGGTGGACGATTTTTTCCTTCTGCGCGGCATCCAGGGTGCCGGCGGGGATTTTGAGGTTGGCGAAAGGCATGATGATTTCTCCGGTTTCGGGTTTGCAAAGATTAAAGAGGCGGCGACGGGCGATGCCCGCGATCAGGCAAAACCGCCGTTGACGCGCAACACCTGGGCGTTCACCCAGGCGCCGTCCGGGCCGGCCAGGAACGACACGGCCGAGGCGATTTCCTCGGGCTGGGCAATGCGTTCCAGCGGTGCCTGGCTGGCGATCCGCGCGATCAATTCGTCGGATTTGCCCTTGAGGAACAGCTCGGTCGCGACCGGGCCGGGGGCGATGGCGTTGACCGTGATGTCGCGGCCGCGCAGCTCGTTGGCCAGCACGCGCACCAGCCCTTCCACGCCGGCCTTGCTGGCGATGTAGGCGCCGTAGGCCGGAAAGCCCTTGGCGATGACGCTGGACGACAGCGCGATGATGCGCCCGCCCGCGCCCAGGTGGTTGGCTGCCTGCGCCATGACCAGAAACGTGCCGCGCAGGTTGGTGGCGATGGTGCGGTCGAAGGTTTCCGTGTCGCCTTCGGCGATGGGCGACAGCGCCATGATGCCGGCGCTGTTGACGACCACGTCGATGCGCCCGAAGGCGTCCTTCGTGGCCATGAACAGGCGGCCCACGTCGGCACTGTCGCCAATGTCGCCGCGCACGGTGATGGCGCGACCGTTGCCGTCCTCGATGGCCCGCGCCACCGCTTCGGCCTTGTCCGCACGGCCGCTGCCATGGACGGCCACGGCAAACCCGTCGGCCGCCAGACGCAAGGCAATGGCGCGGCCGATGCCGCCGGACGCGCCGGTGACGATGGCGCTTTTGTGTACGTGATGGTTCATGGCGAACTCCCGCTGGGGCAAGGGAAAGGTGTTGCGTGGAGCCATTCTGTACATTTCGCCATTCGGCATAAATGCCTTAAAATTGGAATGACTATTCAATAAAGGACAACAATTGCGCCATGGATCGTCTGGACGCCCTGCACCTTTTCACGCGCATCGTCGAGTTGCGCGGCTTCAGTCGCGCGGCGGATGCGCTGGACCTGCCGCGCGCCACGGCGACCCACGCCATCCAGCAACTGGAAAAACGGCTGGGCACCCGGCTGCTTGAGCGCACCACGCGCCACGTGCGTCCGACGCCGGACGGCCAGGCGTTCTACGAGCGTTGCGTGCACATCCTCAGCGAGCTGGACGATGCCGAAGGCGCGTTGCGCCATGCCGCCGCCGATCCGCGCGGCACATTGCGGGTGGACATGCACGGCACGCACGCCACCGAAATCGTGCTGCCGCGAATCGGCCAATTCCACGCGCGCTACCCGCACATCGACATCGTGATCAGCAGCGAGGACCGGCTGGTCGATCTGGTGCGCGAGGGCATCGACTGCGTGATCCGCGGCGGCACCCCGCGCGATTCCGGCCTGATCGCGCGCCGGCTGGCCGTGATCCCCGAAGTCACCTGCGCCAGCCCCGATTACCTGCAGCGTTTTGGCACGCCGACGCATCCATCGCAGTTGTCCGCGCATCAGGCCGTGAAGTTTTTCAACAGCAGCGGCGGCGTGGACTATCCCTTTGAATTCACCGTGGACGGCAAGGTGCGCGAATACGCGGTCGACGGCTGGCTGACGGTAAACTACGCCGAAAGCTACGTGACCGGCGCGCTGCAAGGCGGCGGCCTGATCCAGCTGCCGCGCTTCCACGTCGAGGACGCCCTGCGCGACGGCCGTCTGGTCGAAGTGCTGGCTGATTTTTCCGGCCCCGGTTTTCCGATCACCGCGCTGTACACGCACCGCCGCCAGTTGTCGCCGCGCGTGCGCCTTTTTCTCGATTGGGTCAGCCGGGTTTATGCGGAGCGGTTCGGGGCGGCAAACGCCTGAATGCGGCGCTTGCCGGGGGCGGTTTCAAGGCCGGGGGTGTCGCGCGCTGGCGCGCTCCCACAGGTGACAAAGAGCCTCATGACATCCTTGGTGGGAGCGCGCCCGCGCGCGACAGGCCTCAGCGGTTTGGTATCCTTGCACCATGTCCGAACAGCCCGACCCGCGCCCGCAACCACCCCAGCAACCGCTGCCCTGCGACTGCTGCGAAAGCGGCTGCGATCCGTGTGTTTTCACCGCCTATTCCGAAGAGCTGGAAGCCTTCGAGGCGCAGCTTGCGGCGTGGCAAAAACGCCATCCGGAACCGTCCAAGGCGGACTGAACCGCCCATCGTTTGCGCTTCCTGATCGGCGGGTCATCAAGGATATTCCGGCGAGGGCACAAGCATGTCCCGCTGTTTTCCATACTTTTACGCATGTTGGCCGATTTGCCCCCCAATGCGGACAAGATGCCCCTATCCAAACCGGGGCGCCCGGCGCACCGTGGGTCAACCTCGCGCATTGCGCATGTACGGCATCAAATCCACCGCAAAGTCCTGACGTGAATACCACTACGCACACCATGGACAGCTCGTCCGACCTCGACGCGTTGCATACCCTCTGGCAATGCCAGCGCGACGCGTTCGCGCACGAGCCGTATCCGTCGTGGCCGGTGCGTGCGCAACGTCTGTCGGCATTGCGCGCGTTGATGCTCGACCATCAGGACGCCATCTGCGCGGCGATCAATGCCGACTTCGGCTGCCGTCCCGCCGAAGAAGTGAAACTGTTGGAAATCTTTCCGGCGCTGGACGGCATCGGCTACGCGCTGCGCCATGCGCGCCGCTGGATGAAGCCCAGGCGCCATCTGGCGAGCAAGTGGTTTTTGCCCGCGCACACCGAGCTCATCGCGCAGCCGGTCGGCGTGGTCGGCATCATCGTGCCGTGGAACTACCCGCTGTATCTGGCCGTCAGTCCGATCACCGACGCCCTGGCCGCCGGCAATCGCGTGATGGTGAAGATGAGCGAATACACGCCGGCGTTCTCGGCGCTGTTCGCGCAATTGGCCGCGCGGCATTTTCCGCACGGTGAAGTGGCCGTGGTCAATGGCGACGCCGATGTCGCCAGGGCGTTTTCCAGCCTGCCGTTCGGACATCTTCTTTTCACCGGCTCCACCGCGGTCGGCCGCCAGGTGATGCACGCGGCGGCCGACAATCTCACGCCCGTCACCCTGGAGCTGGGCGGCAAGTCGCCCGCCATCATCGGGCCGGGTGCGAACTTTGGGCACGCCGTCGAGCGCATTGTCTACGGCAAGTGCATCAACGCCGGGCAAACCTGCATCGCACCCGACTACGTGCTGTTGCCGCGCGCGCGGCAGCAGGCGTTCGTCGATGCCGCGCGTGCGGCTTTCGCGCGCCTGTACCCGGACCATGCGCGGCGCGGCGACTACGCCAGCGTCATCAACGAGCGGCGCCACGCGCACCTCATCGACCTGCGCGACCGCGCCGTGGCCGACGGCGCGGTCGCCGAGCCGCTGGCCAAACCGGACGGCGCGCCAACACGACGCATGCCGCCCACCCTTCTGCGCAACGTCACGCCCGATGCCGCGGTGATGCGCGAGGAAATCTTCGGCCCGCTGCTGCCGCTCATTCCCTACGACAACCTGGACGAGGCGCTGGCGTTCGTCGCCGCGCGTCCGCATCCGCTGTCGCTGTACCTGTTCGAGACCGACAAGGCCATCCAGCGCCGCGTGCTCAAGTGCCAATTGGCCGGCGGCGTCACCATCAACGACACGCTCTACCACATTGCCCAGCACCGCCTGCCGTTCGGCGGCGTCGGCGATTCGGGCATGGGCGCGTATCACGGCGAGACCGGCTTCCGCACGTTCTCGAAAATGAAGGCGGTATTCCACCAGGCGCGTTTCAACGGCGTCGGCCTGCTCAACCCGCCCTACGGCAAGCGCTTTCAGCGGCTGCTGAAACTGCTGCTGCGGCGCTGACGCGGGCGCCTACTTGATCGACACCGTCTTGATGTTCACGAACTCGCGGATGCCGTGATCGGCCAGCTCGCGGCCGTAGCCCGAATCCTTGATGCCGCCAAAAGGCAGACGCGGGTCCGAGGCGACATGGCTGTTGATGAACGTGGCGCCGGCTTCGATGCGCGCGGCCACGCGTTCGGCATGCGCGGGATCGGCGCTGAATACCGCCGAGCCCAGGCCGTACGGCGTGCCGTTGGCGATCGCGACGGCTTCATCCTCGTCCTTGAACGGGATGATGGTGGCGACCGGGCCGAACAATTCCTCGTCCCAGGCCGGCATGCCGGGATGCACGCCGGTGAGCACCGTCGGCGGGTAGAAGCAGCCGGCGCCGTCAGGCACCTTGCCGCCGACCAGACAACGCGCGCCGGCGGCCACGCTGGCATCGACCTGCGCGGCCAGGGTGTCACGCAAGTCGTGGCGCGCCAGTGGTCCGACCGCGGTGTCGCGCGCGCACGGATCGCCCACTTTGGCCGCGCCCAGCCTGGCGACCATGCCGGCGGTGAAGGCGTCATGCAGTGACGCGGCGACGAGAAAGCGCTTGGCGCCGATGCAGCTCTGGCCGGAGTTCAGCAGGCGACTGGCCGCGCACGCTTCGATGGCCAGATCAAGGTCGGCATCGTCCAGCACCAGATAGGGATCGCTGCCGCCCAGCTCCAGCACGGTTTTCTTGAGCGCCTTGCCGGCCGCGGCGGCAACGGCCTTGCCGGCGCGCGTGCTGCCGGTCAGCGTGACCGCACGCACCGCGGGGTTGGCGATGACGGCGGCGGCCTGGTCGGTGTCGATGACAAGCGTGCGGAACACGTCCTGCGGAAACCCGGCCCGATGGAACACGTCCTCGATGGCCTGCGCGCAGCCAGTCACGTTGGGCGCGTGCTTGAGCAGCCCGGTGTTGCCGGCCATCAAGTGCGGCGCGGCAAACCGGAACACCTGCCAGAACGGATAGTTCCACGGCATGATCGCGAAAATCGGTCCCAGCGGCTGAAAAGTCACATAACTGCGCGAAGCACCGGAGGCCACGTCGTACGGCGCCAGAAACGCCTCGGCGTTGTCGGCGTAGTAATCGCACACCCAGGCGCATTTTTCCGCCTCGCCTTCGCCCTGCACCACCGGCTTGCCCATCTCGCGCGCCATGAGTTCGCCATAGGTGGCCTTGTTGTCGCGCAACACGTTCGCGGCCTTGTGCATGAGCGTCGCGCGGTCGGCGAAGGATCGTTCGCGCCAGGCCAGAAAAGCCTGCCGGGATGCTTCGATGATGGCCTCCATGCGCGCCGACGTGTGCAACTCGTACTCGGCCACGACCTGGTCATCGGCCGGATTGATGGACTGGAATTTCATGTTTCAACTTGCCTCGCGTGGATGCTGGTGACCGCGCCGGAGCCAAACTCGACGGCGCGCCGAACGCGACGGCAAACGTGCAGCCATGCCGCCGTTGTCGGTTTGATCCTACCCCACACCGCTGTCCCGGGGGCACGGCCAAAGGCATCCGGAAAGGCGCCGTGAACAACGGCGGCCCGAGGTCGGCGGTACAGGATCGGGCACAAAAAAGCCCGCACGACAGCGGGCCAGATCCTGCAAAAACGGTTTTCATTGCTGAAGATGGTGGCTACAGGTGGGATCGAACCACCGACCTCGGCATTATGAGTGCCGCGCTCTAACCGGCTGAGCTATGTAGCCATGAATCCACATCGCACGCGGCAAACGCCCCGCGCGGAGCGCGCCAGTTTAGTCGGACAGCCGTGCTGGTTCAAGAGCGTGTATTGGGCCAGTGTATTGGGCCAGAGTACATCCTGCACTCGTTGCCAAGATGGTTGGCCAGTGTATCCAGAGGGACGCGCGAGTCTAGTCGGACGTCGACGCGTACTCAACAGCCAGCGCTTGCCGGCACGCGCCGGGCTGTGGCAGCATCGGAAGCAATGACCGGTATCGCAGTGCGCGGGGCGCTGTGGAGCCGTTGCGAGCGGCCCGCCAGGAGGCCTGCATGATCGACCCAGATGGATATCGCCCCAACGTGGGCATTGTCATCCTCAACGAGGACGGGCAACTGTTCTGGGCGCGTCGCGTGCATCGCGATGGCTGGCAGTTCCCGCAGGGCGGCATGCGCAGCGACGAGACGCCGCTTGAGGCGATGTATCGCGAGCTGGAAGAAGAAACCGGGCTGCGCGCCGATCACGTCGAGGTGATCGCCGAAACGCGCGGTTGGCTGCGTTACCGTCTGCCGTCGCGTTACGTGCGCCGGCACCAGCGGCCGGTGTGCATCGGCCAGAAGCAGGTGTGGTTTCTGCTGCGCCTGGTCGGCCACGAGGACCACGTGCGCCTGGACGGCACGGAAAAACCCGAGTTCGACGGCTGGCGCTGGGTGGATTTCTGGTACCCGGCCGAGCACGTGGTGGCGTTCAAGCGCACGGTCTACGAGCGCGCGCTGCGCCAGTTTGCGCCGATGGTCGAAGACACCTGCCGCGTGCACGTGGGCCGGCCGCCGCGACGCGGGCGCACCGAGGCGCGACATTCTGTCCTGTCGACGCAGTGTTGACAATCATTCGCATTTGCATTTCAATGGCACGCCAGAGGACATGCCATGTACGTATGCATCTGCCAATCCGTGACTGAAGACGAAATCCGCCAGGCCGCCACTGACGGCGTGCGTGATTTCGCCGAATTGCAGGCCTGCACCGGTTGCTCGACCTGCTGCGGCTGCTGCGAGCCCGAGGCGCGCCGCATTTTTCGCGATGCCGTGCATCAGGCGCAATTGAAGCTGCCTGAAACCATCGCCGCCTGAGGCTTCCACGCCTCGACACCACGCATTCCCCCGACCCGACGTCGACGTGCGCCGGCCCTTGTGGCCGGCGCGTTGCCGTGCGCGAATGCCGACTGCCAACGCAGGCGAGAACCATCCCCATTTTCGTTTCGTCACGACTTTTTGACGAGCGCTATAGTCGGTCCCAACCTCCGCGAACAAGGACACGGCCATGCAAGGCGACAAAAAAGTCATCGAGTTTTTGAACACCTGCCTCACCAACGAGCTGACCGCCATCAACCAGTATTTCCTGCATGCGCGCATGTACGGCAACTGGGGCTACAGCGCGCTGGAAGAGCACGAAAAGGCCGAGTCGATCGACGAGATGAAGCACGCCGACATGCTCATCGAGCGCATCCTGTTTCTCGAAGGCCTGCCCAACCTACAGCGCCTCGGCAAATTGCTGATCGCGCAGAAACCGGTCGAAGTATTGGGCTGCGATTTGAAGCTGGAACTGGCTGCCGTGCCGGACCTGAAGGCGGCGATCGTGCATTGCGACAGCGTGGGCGACTACACCAGCCGCGACCTGTTCAAGCGCATTCTGGCCTCCGAGGAAGAGCACATCGACTGGCTGGAAACCCAGCTCGGCCTGGTCGAGCAGCTGGGCGAAGCAACGTACCTGCAGACCAAGATCGGCAGCTGATCCAGCGGCGATTTGGCGTAGGAGCGGGCCTGCCCGCGACAGATCTCGCTCAAGACCTGTCGCGGGCAGGCCCGCTCCTACGTTCGTATTGGCTCAAAACGGCTTGACGACAACCAAAATGACGATCCCGATCAGCAGCAGCGCCGGGATCTCGTTGAAAAAGCGCAACCCGCGGCTGGACCAGGCCAATGAATCGTGGCGCAAACGATGCGTCATGCGCGTCAGCGTGACGTGATAGGCGACCAGCAGCGCCACCAGCACCAGCTTGGCGTCGAACCAGTAGAAACCGGTGAACATCGGCGTGCCGTGCATCTCGAACCACGCGGCCAGGCTGATGCCGAACACGATGGCCAGCGCGGCGCCGATGTGGGTGATGCCCAGCAGGCGTTTTTCCATCACCTTGAGGCGCTCGCGCACGGCCGGCTCGGACGCTTCCACGTGGTAGATGAACAGGCGCGGCAGATAAAACAGGCCGGCAAACCAGGTCACCACGAAGATGACGTGAAACGCCTTGAGCCACAGCATGGAAGCCTCGCAAACGCACGACGGGGACGGCCAAGTATACGTGGCGACCGGCGCGCCTTTGATGTGGCCAATTCGCGCGCCCGTTCCTTGACGCCTCCGTCACGTAATGGCTAGATGGCATTTTTGCCGGGCGCCCCATGAGCACGCAACCGCCACCACGCTATGTCGTCCAGACGGTGGACGCGCCGAATCGGCGCCGCCGACGTTGGCTGTACATCGTTTTGGCGTGGCTGGCCAGCCTCGTCGCGGTGGGCGTGGGCGTGTACTTTCTGACCGACCGCGGCCCGCTGGCGTCGCCCGACCACAGCACCAATCGCAAGCTGGTCGCCACCAATGCCCGGTTGCAGCAGCAAGTGACCACCTTGTCCAGCTCGCTCAAGGTCACGCAGGTGGCCGAGCAGTCGCTCAAGGTCACGCTGTCCGACCGCGAGGAAAAAATCGACGGCCTGCGCGCGGACCTGGCGTTTTACAGCCACCTGATCGGTGGCGGCGCGCAACATCACGGCCTGCGCGTGCAGGATGTCCATCTCGCCCAGGTCGACCATTCGCGCGCCTGGAACGTCACCATCACGCTGACCCACAACGTGCGCCGCGGCACCAAGGTGACCGGCAATCTCGAGGTGGCGGTGGAAGGCATCCTCGACGGCCACCTGATCCGCCTGCCCTGGACCAAGCTCAGCGGCAGCGCCGAAAGCAAGGGACTGGGTTTCGACTTCCGTTATTTCCAGCAAGTCCGCGGCACGTTGATGCTGCCGGACCATTTCACCCCCAACCGGGTGCGCGTCACGGCCGATCCGGCGCAGGGCCAATCGGTCGTGCGCGTGATTGACTGGGGCGACGCGCTCAAATCCGTGGAGAACAACCATGTTCAGTAGCAGCAACACCCCGCGCAAACCGGCCGAGCAACACCGCACCGCCGAAACCAGCCTGATCGCGGCCGGCACTTCCATCACGGGTGACGTGCACTTTTCCGGCGCGCTGCATCTGGATGGCCGCATCGAAGGTTCGGTGCAGGCCGAGGACGAGAGCCAGGCCGTGTTCACGCTGAGCGCGGAAGGCGAGGTGGCCGGCGAGATCCGCGTGCCCAACGCCGTCATCAACGGCACCGTGCGCGGCGACATCTACGCCGCCGAACGGCTGGAACTGGCGGCGCAGGCGCGGGTGGACGGCGACGTCCACTACCGCGTGCTGGAAATGGCCGCCGGCGCCGAGGTCAACGGGCGCATGGTGCACGAAGGCAGCCAGCCGCAGCGCCGCCTGACCGGCCCGGACGAAGCCGCGGAAGAAAACGGGGACGCCGTGGTGGCCGAGGCCGACCACGCTTGAGACGCGTCGCGCGTGCCATCATGTAGGAGGTGGCAGCAACATCCCGCCGCCCACTTCCCGGTTGTCGATATCGTCCCATGACCACGTCTCCCGCCATTCCCGTCGCCGCCATGCCCACCTTCACGGCCGCGGCGGCCGCGCATGCACGCCAGCTGATGGCCGCCGAAAACAATCCCGACTTGCGCCTGCGCGTGCGCGTGGACGGCGGCGGCTGTTCCGGCTTCCAGTACGACATCTCGCTGGACGCCACGCGGGCGGCGGACGACGTCGTGGCCGAATGCGACGGCGTGCCGCTGGTCGTGGATACCTTGTCGCAACCGTATCTGGCCGGGGCGCAGATCGACTACGTCGAAGCGTTTTCCGGCAACCAGTTTGTCGTCCACAATCCCAACGCGCGCACCACTTGCAGTTGCGGCACGTCGTTTTCCGTTTGAGGCCGGCATGCTGGACGTGGGCGAGGTTCTGCACGATCGCATCAATCCCCTGGCCGGATTGATGCTCGACCGCGCCGCCGAGCGTCGCGACGACAGCGCCTGGCTGGCGGCGCACGCAGCGTCTCCCGACAGCCGTTTCGCCCTGCTCGACCGCGATTGCCGCCAGCTGGTGGATGCCGCCACCGGCGCGCCGCGCTGGCTGGACGCCGCCGCCCGCCAACGCCTGTTGCCGGACCTGCCGGTCAGCCTGCTGGGCGTCGCCGACGGCCACACATGGTTTTTGCTGCACGCCACCGACAGCACGTCGTTGCCGGATGTCCTGCGCGGCGACGACCGCATGTGGCAAGGCCTGCGCAAGGCCGCCTTCGCCATGGACCCGTTCGCCGGCGGCCTGTTCGCCTACGCGCGCGGGCTGGCGCAATGGCAGGACACGACGCGCTTTTGCACGCGCTGCGGCGCGCCGTTGCGCCTCGTCAGTGCCGGCCATCGTGCACAATGCACGTCGCCCGACTGCGGCCAGCTGCATTTTCCACGCACGGATGCCGCCGTGATCGTCATCGTCGAACACGATGGCGCCTGTCTTTTGGGCCGTCAGGCCAGCTGGGCGCCGGGGCGCTGGTCCACGCTGGCGGGGTTTGTCGAGCCGGGCGAAACGCTGGCCGCCGCCGTGCGCCGCGAAGTGTGGGAAGAAGCCGGCATCAAGGTCGGCGAGTGCCGCTTCCATTCCTCGCAGCCATGGCCGTTCCCGGCCTCGTTGATGCTGGGCTTCATGGCACGTGCGCAAACGCGCGACATCCGCCTGCGCGACGGCGAGCTGGAAGATGCGCGCTGGTTCACGCCGCAAGCCATCGTCGACAGCATCCGTGACGGCAGCTTCGTGCCGTCTTCGCGCGTGTCGGTGTCATGGCGCCTGCTGGCCGACTGGATGCGGCGCACTGCCGGCATCGAGCTGGCCGACATCACGCCCTGACCGCCGCTGCGGCATCATTACCCTCGACGCATCACCCGGAGCCCATTGATGACCATCAGACTGCTTGCCCTCGTGATCGCCCTGCTGCTGGTGCTGTGGGTGCCGCAGCTGCGCGGGTTGCGCGACTGGCGCTGGTTTCGGCGCTGGAGCGAAGAATGCAACGGCGTGCACGGCGCGGCGCACGTCATCCTGGTGCTGGCCTTGCCGGCCGTGGTCGCCGGCGTCATCGGCGCGGTGCTGGGCAGCGTGATGTGGCTGGGCATCGTGTGGCTGGCGTTTGCCGTGGCCGTGCTGGTCTACACGCTGGGGCCGCGCTATCTGGAAAGCGACATCGAGGCGATCCTGGAAGCCGACACGCCGGACGGCCGCAGCCACGCCGCACAGGCCTTGCGTGTGCACTCGGATGACGACGCCGCCCTGCCGGTGGACGCGCACGCGCTGGTGGAGGCGGCCGTGGTGTCGTCACTCAAGCGCCGTTTCGGCGTGGTGTTCTGGTTTTTGCTGCTGGGGCCGGGCGGCGCCGTGCTGTATCGCGTGGCGCAATTGCTGGGCGACAACGCCAACACCGACGCCGACAGCCGCAGCGCGGCGCGCCGCTTTGCCGAAGCCATCGACTGGCTGCCGGCGCACCTGATGGTGTTCGCGATGGCGCTGGTATCCGATTTCGACGCCGTCATGCGCGCCTGGCGCGCCTGGCACCGCTCGCCCACGCGTTCGCCCTACACCTTCGAATCAGGCTTTCTCGGCGCCGTGGCGCGGGCCGGCGTCAACGCCGATGTCGAAGCCGGCGACGAGGGCGACGAAGACACCGCCAACCCGGCGCTGGAGCTGATCGACACGCGCCGCCTGCTGCTGCGCGTGTTGCTGGTGTGGCTGGCGGTCATGGCGGCGCTGGTGCTGATCCGCTGGATGGCTTGAGCGCGTTGTTGCGCGCTTCGATGTGGGGTTCAGGCCATCGCACGCGGGCGCGCTCCTACGGATGCAAGACACGCAATTCGATGTGGGGTTCGGGCTATCGCGCGCAGGCGCGCTCCTACGGCTGCAAGACACGCAATTCGATGTGGCTGTAGGAGCGCGCCTGCGCGCGATAAAACTCCAACCACGCGCACTCAAGCCGCCTGGCGGCGTTTCAAATGCACCAGCAGCAGCGAGATGGCGGCCGGCGTGACGCCGCTGATGCGCGCGGCCTGGCCGACGCTGGCCGGGCGCGCGCGCTTGAGCTTGTCCAGCACTTCGGCCGACAGGCCGCGCACGTGGTCGTAGTCGAAATCGGTCGGGATGACTGTGGCCTCGTGGCGGCGCTGGCGCTCGATGTCGTCACGCTGGCGATCGAGATAGCCGGCGTATTTGGCCTGCACTTCGACCTGCAATGCGGCATCAGCGGCTTGCAGCGGCGGGCCGAAGCCGTCGATGGCGGTGAGCTTGGCGTAGTCGAGTTCGGGCCGGCGCAGCAGATCCAGGCCATTGGCCTCGCGCTGCAGCGACACGTCGCAGCGCGCCTTCAAGGCCATGCCCAGCGCGTTGTCGGGCGTGGCCCACAACGCGGCCAGACGCGCGCTTTCGGCGGCGGCCGTGTCGCGCTTGCGGCGCATGGCGTCAAAGCGCGCGTCATCGACGATGCCCAGCTGATGGCCGGTTGCGGTCAGGCGCAGGTCGGCGTTGTCCTCGCGCAGGCTGAGGCGATATTCGGCGCGCGAGGTGAACATGCGGTACGGCTCAAGCGTGCCGTTGGTGGTCAAATCGTCCACCAGCACGCCCAGATAGGCTTCGTCGCGACGCGGACACCACGGCTCCTGGCCATGCACGGCGCGGGCGGCGTTGAGGCCGGCCAGCAGACCCTGCGCGGCCGCTTCCTCGTAGCCGGTGGTGCCGTTGATCTGGCCGGCGAAATACAGTCCGGCGATGGTCTTCGTCTCCAGCCACGGCGACAGGCCGCGCGGGTCGAAATAGTCGTATTCGATGGCGTAGCCGGGGCGCGTGACGTGCGCGTTTTCGAAGCCGGGGATGGAATGCACCAGCGCCAGCTGCACGTCGAACGGCAGCGAGGTGGAAATGCCGTTGGGGTAGATTTCCGGCGTGTCCAGGCCTTCCGGCTCAATGAAGATCTGGTGCGAGGCCTTGTCGGCAAAGCGCACCACCTTGGTTTCGATCGACGGGCAATAGCGCGGCCCGGTGCCGGTGATCTGGCCGTCGAACAGCGGCGAGCGGTCCAGCGCATCGCGGATGATGGCGTGCGTGGCCTCCGTCGTGTGGGTGATGAAGCAGGTGGTCTGGCGCGGGTGTTCGGCCACCGAACCCAGGTACGAAAACACCGGCAGCGGCGTGTCGCCGGGCTGCTCGGTCAAGCCGGCGTAGTTGATCGTGCGGCCGTCGATGCGCGGCGGCGTGCCGGTCTTGAGGCGGTCGGCCGCCACCGGCAAATCGCGCAGGCGTTTGGCCAGGGTGGTGGCCGGCGGATCGCCGGCACGACCGCCGCTGTATTGCGCGTCGCCAATGTGGATGCGTCCGGCCAGGAACGTGCCGACGGTCAACACCACGGCGCGCGCGCGGAAGGTCAGCCCCATCTGCGTGACCACGCCGGTGACGCGGCCGTGCTCGATGACGAGGTCGTCCACGCCTTGCTGGAACAGCGTCAGGTTGGGCTGGCTTTCGACGATGTGGCGCACGGCGGCCTTGTAGCGCACGCGGTCGGCCTGGCAGCGCGTGGCACGCACGGCCGGGCCCTTGGACGCGTTCAGCGTGCGCCACTGGATGCCGGCCAGGTCGGCGGCATGCGCCATGGCGCCGCCCAGCGCGTCGATTTCCTTGACCAGATGCCCCTTGCCGATGCCACCGATGGCCGGGTTGCAGCTCATCTGGCCGATGGTTTCGATGTTGTGCGTGACCAGCAGCGTGCGCGCGCCCGCACGCGCGGCCGCGAGCGCCGCTTCGGTACCCGCGTGGCCACCGCCGACCACGATGACGTCAAAGGAATCTGGATGAATCATGGGCTTATTTTACGCGGATGCGCGGCCACAGCGATGGCGGCAAGGCATGATGAAGCCGATGGTCGCCATTCACGGCACACCGCCAGTGCCAAACAAGCCAAGCTGGCACGGAACCTGCTTTATCTGCCTTGCACTTTCCTTGGGCAGACGCGCGCAAAACGCTGCCGAGGCCAACAGAACAGGGGTTGGCCGCGTGCCAGGGAAAGGGAGCGATGCCGCATTGGCGGCAAGCCTACAGGGGCTAAGGGATTCTGGCGCCCGGCGGTCTCAGGAACAGGGGGAATCCAGGATGACCGTATGCCGGGCGCCAGAAACTTTATGAAAGGTGTCAATGACGCGGCGCGGGGTGCCTTTGGCTGACCCGCCGCGTTGACGTGGGTCAATAGTGCACAAGTTTGCGTGAACATCACGTGACTTGCAGCGGCACGAAGCGACGCAGAACGTCACGTTATTTGTCCGGCGTTTGACGCAAGTGTGATACGGCGCACATTCCGGTTTTTGGCACGCTTGCTGCAACACCTTCCCCGACGTCGGAACGACGGGAGAAACCCATGCTGGACACGACACGCATGACGACCGATGGCTGGACACTGGCCATGCACCACGACTTGTGGGTGGAACTGGCGTGCACGGAAATGGCGCTGGAAAAACTTGACCCGCTGACGGCGGATGCCCGCGAAGCCGAACGCCTGCGGCAGCACTGCATCAATCTGCGTCACTCGTTGCAAGACCTGCCGCAATAACACCCTGATCCGTCAGCGCAAAAGCGCCGCGTCAGCGGTGTCCGTGTCGATGCCCGCCGTCATGATGGCCGTGCGCGTGACTCGAATGGGCGTGTGAAGCGTGGCTCCCGCCACTGTGGCCACGCCAATGCTGGCGATAGTGGCCATGCGGCCGGTAGACGTACGTCGCACCGATGCCGACGCCGCCATAGCCCCACCAACCCGGCCCGTAGCCCAACGTGGCGCCCCAGCCCGGATACCAGCCGACGCTCCACGGATCGACGTAGGTGCTGCCGTAAATGACCGTATCGGCATTGCCGTAGGCGGACCGCCCCTGGTAGTAGCC